>CAZWJY010000121.1:4402-5998 GCA_964634335.1 uncultured bacterium | reverse complement strand
TTTTAATTATCCCCTGTCTCCATCTATACCATTCCCAGACGAGTTCTGGATTCCTTTGGAAGGCAGAGGGGTTAGCCAAATCCTCGGGTTTATATTTTTTCCACAACCCATCCTCTCCTCTAAAGGTAGGGATTCCTGAATCCTTAGATATACCTGCTCCTGTAAGCACAAGAACCCTTTTAGAAGACTCAAGCCTCTGAGCAACCTCTTTGATTCTCTCCTCTTCTAACAAAGCCATAGGGGATTATAGAATTATAATCTATCTTGTCAATAAATCCCTTATAGCAGAGCATTTTATATTGAGACCATACCCAATTTTACCAGTAGGATTAAGAAAAGCCATTACAGCTAACACACCTCTTCCAGTATTTCCGATACTCAAGAGGTAAATCTTCAATTATGTCCTGTAAGAATACTCTTGTCATGTTACTTTTCACCTTTTTCTAAATCTTCGAAGAGACTTTTATTGAATGCATCTTTGAATACCCTTTCTGCGAGTTTGCTAAACTCAGGAAACTTTTCACAGAATAATTTCAGTAAACTTTCTACACAATACTCACAACCACCATCAGCTGTGAGCAATATTTTTAATACTTCTTCCGCTTCTTCTTTCTTCACATCATACCTCTAAAGCCACTTTCTATAAATTTCTTCCTCACAAAATCTCTTACCTTTTCAGCAATGTTAACCGCCTCATGCGCCTCTTCAATAGAGGGAAAATAAAAGGTTTCTCCATACCTAATCTCTATAGCATATTTTGTCAGCAAATCAGCGTTTATCTCAAATAAAGAGGAAAAATCT
Organism: uncultured bacterium; assembly: GCA_964634335.1. Classification (GTDB taxonomy): domain Bacteria; phylum Hydrothermota; class Tepidihabitantia; order CAYHGV01; family CAZWJY01; genus CAZWJY01. Next base: position 5,197 of record CAZWJY010000121.1, on the reverse strand, counting down.
TGGTCAATTTTTCTACATTGGTTTATAATTTCATCAATATCATGTGTTTTCCTTATTTCCTTGCCATTAAATATCAAAAATGCTTTTAGATATTTTTCTACGCATTGTTGCATGTGAAAACAAACCATATCAGTTGCAGGATTGTCTGTTTTTATCTCGTCTTTTCCGATTTTTAAATCATTCTCTGCTCTAAGAATCCAATTTTTAACTGTTTCTTCGTTCATATTTCGACTCCCTCTTTTAATGCATAATAAGTAATTCTTCCCACATCGTTCTGATACTTTTCAACCCAGCTTACTGGATTGATGATTATATCATTTGGTATTTCTAATTCTGCCAATTTTCTCTTGATTTTTAGTATTATTTCCCATTTTTCTTTATGGTCTAAATCCTTATCAACGATTACATAAAAATCCCAGTCACTGTCTTCTTTATGCTCATCCTTTGCTCTGCTACCAAACAGAAGTATTCTGAAGGGTTTTAATCCCCCTTTTTTTATTTCTTCTAAAATTATCTTTTTGGCTATCTCTATCTCTTTCATCTTCTCCACCAGATTAAAGGTTTAATAAGTTTGTAATCCGACTCTTTTAGATTTATCTTCTCTCCATCCTCAAACTCCATATAATCAGGAGTAATTTTCTTAATCCATTTGCCGAGTAAGTTTGAGAGAGTCTCAGGGATGTCTATGTTGGGATAAAGTTTCGTGAGGTCTACTTTGACTCTGTTATCTTTATAATCAATTTCAAGGGCCTCAAGCATCTTTAAATCTTTCATAAATACATACTGGTTGTAAGG
>CAZWJY010000121.1:0-4392 GCA_964634335.1 uncultured bacterium | reverse complement strand
TTTCTATTCCAATCCACTTCCTTCTGGGTTTATGCGCAACGGCTGTTGTGGTGCCACTTCTTAAAAAGAAATCCATTACTAAATCACCTTATCTTCCTGAAGTTTAGGAAACACACCCTTCTCATAGTATCTTGATTTAATCTTCATCAAGTTAATATAACCAGATTTTCCTTCTACTCTTGCACCTATGAATATATCCTTTAAGGCACTATAAAATCTCTCCTCTTTCCTCATAACGCTCTCATTATAAAATAATAAAGGAAATCTGCTCTCTGTCAAGGGTTGGCATCTCTCTCTTTTTCGGGCTAAATTTCTTGCCGAGCTATCCTTTCCTGCAGGTGAGGAGGATTATCTGCCAGCCCTTCTTAGCTAAAGATTTGAGTATCTCCATCGTCGCCTCTGCCCTTTCTGAATCAAAATAGGCAAAGGGTTCATCTAAGATTAGAAATTTTATCCTCCCAGCTATTATATCCATCAGTGCCAGCCTTACCGAAAAGAAGAACTGTTCCCTTGCGCCTATGCTCAAATCATAAAATGGACGGTTCTTCTTCTCCCTGTCAATTACGCTCCCCTCCTTCAACCCCTCCATCCTTTCCCACTCTATCCCCTCATACCTGTTATGGGTTATCTCCTTGAAATACTCTGACGCCTTCTTCTTTGCCTTCTCTACTATCTCCTTCTCAAGATGACCTTTTACCTCCTCCATCAACTCCCGAAGCATAAGGAGCCTCCCCTTGTAATCTTCTACCTCTGCTACTATCCTCCTCCCCTTCCTCACCTCTTCCCTTATCAGTTCCAGCTCCTCTGAGGAAGGAACCTGCTCTGTCTTTCCCTTGAGCTTGTCAAGTCTGCTCCTCTTCTCTTTTAGCCTTCTTTCTAACTCTTCCCTCTCTCTGTTGAGTTTTTCTGACTTCTCCTCCAGTTCAGAAAGGGATAGGTTCTCAAATCTACTTACAGCACCATAGGGCAGGGATTCCAGTGCCTTCTCTGCCTGCCTCAGCCTATTTTCTATATCCTCCTCCTGGTATTCTTTCAGATAATGGCTCTTCTCTTTTATCTCTGTCTCTACCTGGATGAACTCATTCTTCTTTGCCTCCAGTTCTCCCCTGCTCTTATTCAGGGACTTCTCATACTCCTCTCCTTCTTCCTTTTTATCTTTAATCTTCTTCTTTATCTCCTCTATCTCTTCAATTCTCTTACTTACTTTCTCATACTCCTCCCTCAGTTCTTTTAAGGAATACCTTTTGAGTTTTTCCCTCTTCTCCTCCAGCTCCCTGCGAAGGGTAAGAAGGGATTTGAACTCTTCTAAGGAGTGGTACTCCCTTCTGTATTTCTCCAGATTGTTTATATAACCAATGATAGACTTCTCTCCTGCCAGGACCTTCAATCTTAAAAAGTCATCAACCTCTATCTTGACCTCTTTATCATAATCCTGTATGAGGCTTTTATCTATGGGTTTATCATTCACTCTTATTTTGTGTCCATCCTTTAATACCTCCATATTCAGGGTAAGTCTCCCCATCCCCTTTATCATCCCTTCTGCTTCTCTCCAGTTATCCAGGGTCTTCTCAAGCTCTTTTAAAGGGATAGATGTGTATCTACCAAGCTTATCTTCTATCTCTTTCGTATCCTTCTTGAGTTCTTCTGCCTCGGCAATCTCTCTTTCGAGTTTCTCTCTCTCCTTCAATAGACCCTCTTCTGCTCCCACTTCTCTCTGGAGCCTGTTGAGTTCATCTATAACATCCTTCCATCTCTTATCCTTTCCCTCTACATCCTTCTGGAGCTCTTCTGTCTCTTTTTTCAATACCTCTATCTTCTGGTTCAGGACTTCTATCTCCTTTAAAATCCTTTTAGCCTTCTCTATCTTCTCTTTCAATCTCTTTAGCTTAAGCACAGCCTGGACAGTAGATATATCCCTGTCCAGTTCCTTTCCCCTCTCCTCCATCTTTTTAACCTCTGGTTCAAGCTCTTCCTTTTCCTTCAGGGCATCTCTATAATCTCTAAACTCCCTCTCCTTCTGTTCAAGGATTATCTCCCTCTCAGGCAGCTCCTTATCTCGCAATTGTCTATACCTCCTCCCTCTCTTCATCAGGACATCTCCCTCTTTACCTATATTCTCATCTATTGCGTATATGATAGACCTTATCCTCTTCACCCTTACAAGCTCCTCTATCACATCAAACCTGATCTCTATATTCTCCATCTCCCTCTGGGAGATGGTTAAAAGATTCCTGATAACAAATTCTGCATTCTCTCCAAACATCTCCTTGATAACCCTCCTTGCCTTCTCCTCTCTCCCTTCAAGACCATCGGAGCTGTGGATAACAACCCTCCCTCTTCTCCCCTCCTGGGTATTTATCTCTAAGTTATACTCCTTTCCCTTATCCTCCCAGGTTATCTTAATCACAGGGCTGTATTTAGAGTCCCAGGAGACCTTCCTTTTAATCTCGCTCATTTTCAGACCAAATCCGTTCTGGAGTGCCTCAATGATAGTGCTCTTTCCCCATTCATTGGGTTGATTGATGATATTCAGTCCTGGACTGAAGTTAAACTCATTATCTCTGTGTACCCTGTAGTTTTTAAGGGCTATTCTCTTAATCTGCATTGAGGGACCTCATATACTCATCAACATCCAAGGACTTCATACCCTTTGAGTGGCTGAGATATTCAACAGCCATATTATAGACCTCTTCCCACATCTCTGCCTTTAGAGGCTCCTCTCTCTGTTTTCTCTCCTTCACTCTTTTGAGGGTATCCTGGAGGATAGGGGGAATTTCTCTTAAGGGGAGGATGCAGGGTTCTGTATAGAGAGACCTCTCCTTCAGTGCTTCTATCTTTTCAGCCAGGGACTCCGGGCAGGTGATATGGAGCAGGGTCTGTTTATCTACCCTCTGCATCAGTCTATCCATCTCTTCTGGACTCTCTATGGTCTTCCTCAAAAATACCAACCCACCTGTCTTCCTCTTCTCCACTCTCACATTACCCTTCTCCAATTCTACTCTTGCATAGGAGCCTTCAGATTCTCCGTCTCTTTTGGGGAATCCCAGGGGCAGGGGGGTTCCAGGGTAGGCAGCCTTCCTCCCATTCCCCAGGTCATATTCATAGAATTTATGGATATGCCCAAGGGCTACATAGTCATACCCCTTATACTTCAACTCCTCTAAGGGTATAAAAAACTCAAAATCCTCCCTCAGACTTCCGTGCACAACTGCGATATGGAACTCTGCATCTTCATAGAGCTGGGCTCTGGGCAGAGGGGAATCCTCTTTGGTTTTGGCAAAACCTCCATAGAATCCTATTTTATCTATTCTGATTCTTGGGCTCTCTGGGGTGAGGAGGGTGATATTGGGAGGGAGGGTGGAGAAGATGGGGCGTTTATAGACAGAGAACTCATAGAAATACGAGTCGTGTCCTGGAGTTTCCGGGGTGCCTGCACCTGGAAGAATCACAAATCTCAAAGGGCTTTCCCTCATCATCCTTAGGGTCTTCTCCACAAGTCTATCCGGGACTTCGTTGGTATCAAAGAGGTCACCGCTTATAATGACTGCAAGGGTATTATCCCTTACTGCACTTTCAAATATATCTTTAAGGAGGTCAAACTGGAGTTTCTCAAAGTCTATCCGGGCTTTGAGTCTTAGAGGAGAGGCTCCGATATGAACATCTGCCAGGTGATAGATTAACATAAGGCATTATAATTAAGGATATTTACCTGTCAATCTTTCGAAAAGTAGACTACCTTCCGATAACCCTGAGAACTTCCTTCACTTGTTTCTCAGCTTTTCCCTTCGTGTTCTTCTTTTTATAATTAACCATTCGAGAAGGATGGTATATATAGTATTTTAGGTATTTTTGCATTGACTCATCAGACTTATATAGCTCTTGGGCTTTATCAAAGGTTTTCTTCCCCAGAAAAATGACAACTTTGGGGTCGAGAATATCTACTTGCTTTTTAAGGTAGTCTTTGCACGATTTGAATATATCATCAGGAAGGTTTGTTTTGTTCTTTTTCCCATCCTTTTCATACCAAGCACATTTTACGAGGTTTGTATAGGCAATTTCTGGAATTCTGTTAAATAAGGGTTCCAGTCCTACTTTATTCATATTTTTCCATATTTCCCAGCCTTTCATCTTCTCCTTAAGCATTTCCATTATCTTCTTGAATGACAGTTCTGCTAAAGAGTTTTTCTTCTCCTTGGGACAACCGGGATTTAATCCTACTACCAGGATTCCTCCTTTCTTATATTTTGGTCCCAAATAACCAGGGTCTATTAGTCCGCATCTATGCCCACCTGCTTTCTTATCACATTCCTTGGCACTGGGACAGCTGAGAATCTTCTTATACAGCTTTGCGAACTCCTCTTTCATTATACCTCCTTTTATAGAAATTATACA
>CAZWJY010000120.1:4070-6045 GCA_964634335.1 uncultured bacterium | reverse complement strand
CATCAAGGGTTGTGCCGCTTCCTGCCATAGGATCAACTACAAGATCTCCAGGGTCCGTATATCTCCAAACCATATTGTAGATTATCAGTGCAGGGGTAACACCCGGATATTTATTATCTCCTTTAGGAGTAAGACCATAGCTTTGTCTTGGAAAATCCCAAAATGTCGTGCTTTCAATAAGTGGGATTTCGTCTTCTATATCTCTTTTATTGATATGTTTTTTAACTTTCTTTTTTTCTTCTAAAATTAAACTGATGGTTTCGTTGTCTTTTACATTTAGATTATTCAGCAATCTCGTATTTGGTATGAACAAATTTAAAAAATCTAATAACTTTTTGCCATATAATGGTGTATTTCTTCTTATTTCAAATTTTTTCAACATTCTATCCGCTCGCGGTATTTTTATGATTTCCCCTAAAATTTTGACTCTTACTTGATATGGATATTGCCCTTTCCATGCTTCGGGCACTATTTTGAATCCACCGTCTGAAACAGCTTTAAATACACCATACAGAGTATCGGTATCCACATTGACCAAGAAAAGTAAATCATCTTTTCTAATTCTAATAACCACCGGACCGTAAATTCTATCTGTACCAAATAATAATCTCTCAAAACATTCCGATTCTGTTTTATCTGAACAGGTGAAAATAAATCCCCGAATTGGTTTGTCATCTGTGGTTTTCTGTAATTTCATATCATCCATATTTGCTCCCATCTTTATATTTTTCCCTTCTATTTCATCCATAGCAGCTGCCCCCGATTACGCCTAATCGGTTGTTTACGAACCTTTGCTTCGTTTATCACCTCTAAAGGATATAGATTATAGCGAGGCTTATCCATCCTTTCCCTCTATAAGTCTATCCAAGGCTTCCTATTTAAGCAAGAGCACGCCGTAAGGTATGCACAGATACCTTCACTCAGAGCTCGGTCCTCTCCCCTCCTCTGTGGAAGTTTATGTATTACCATACTTAATATAATAGAGTAGTTATGCTACATTGTCAAGGGATATCCCTATAACCCATAGGGCATACTTTAAAGGAAAGTCCCAATAGAGTCCAGAGAGCCTCCAAGAAAACCCTTGACATTATATCTTTTGGTATTATCCTTCTTGAAAAGGAGGAGTCTATGAGGGAAGTGAGCCTTCTACTTACGGGTCTTCTCTTTCTCGGTTGCTCAAAAAAGGAGAAGACCCAGGTTAAGGAAGAGACATCCTTAGTAAAAGAGGGGAAGTCTATTGTTATGATTATTGCCCATAAGAATTTCAGGGATGAAGAATTTAAGGAGCCCTACGATTATCTGAAAGGGTTGGGATATAAGGTAGATATAGCCTCAACTGATACTACCGAGGCAGTAGGGATGCTGGGGATGAAAATAAAACCAGACCTTCTAATATCAGAGATAGACACTACTAAGTATGATGCCTTAGTCCTTGTCGGTGGAATGGGAGCTACTGTTTATTGGAACGACTCCCTTGTCCATAACCTTGCAAAATATTTCTATACCTCAAAGAAAGTAGTGGCAGCCATATGCCTTGCTCCTGTTACATTAGCCAGGGCAGGTATCTTGAAAGATAAGAGGGCTACGGTCTTTAGTTCTGCCAAGGAGGAACTTATCAAAGGTGGGGCAAACTATACGGGAGGAGATTTAGAGATAGAGGATAGACTCATCACTGCATCAGGACCAAAGGTAGCTAAAGAGTTTGCTATTGCTATTGCAAAGGCACTAAAATAGGTGCGAGCTTTAATTCAGAGAGTAAAGGAGGCTGAGGTTAGGATAAATGGAAGGGTAATAAGTAGAATTGGGCAGGGAGCTCTTATCCTCTTGGGGATAAGGGAAGGAGATTCTGAGGATAGCTCTCAGAGGCTGGCAGAGAAGTGTGCAAGGCTCAGGATTTTCGATGATGCCAAAGGTAAGATGAATCTCTCCCTCTTAGATATTAAAGGGGAAGCCCTTGTCGTATCCCAGTTTACCC
>CAZWJY010000120.1:0-4060 GCA_964634335.1 uncultured bacterium | reverse complement strand
AGTTTACCCTTTATGGAGATACAAGGAGAGGTCTGAGACCCTCCTTTACCAAGGCGTGTGAACCAGAAAGGGCTAAGGAACTCTATGACAAATTTATTCAAGAACTTTCAAGACTATGTCCTACAAAGCAAGGGGTCTTTGGAGAAAGGATGGAGGTGAGTCTTATAAATGATGGACCTGTCACTTTAATCCTGGAGACAGAATGATTCAGAGTATGACTGGAATAGGGAGGGCTGAGAAGAACTATAAATCCAGGAGAATCTATGCAGAGATTCGGTCTCTAAATCATAGATACTTAGATATCTCCCTCAGGATTTCTCCTCTCCTGTCTGATTATGAGAGTATAATAAGAGAGATGATAAGGAAGAAGATAAGAAGAGGCTCCCTTCTCCTCCATATAGGGATAGAGGAGAAAAATTCTAAGCCTGTTCTTGAATTGGATTACAACCTCGCAGAGAATTATTTAGCCTTATCAAAGGGATTGAAGAAAAGGTTTGGTCTATCCGGTGAGATTAACATCAACAACCTCCTCCAGTTCCCTGGAATGATAAAACTTACAGAGAAGAAGGAAGGGGGGAAAAGGATATGGAGAGAGACAGAGCCTGTGCTTAAAAGAGCCCTGGATAGACTTATTAAGATGCGCAGAGAGGAGGGGAAAAATCTTGAGAAGGACTTCAAAACCCGACTGAGAAGGATAGAGAATCTTGTAGAGACAATCCAGAAAAGGGCGGATAAACTCCAGAAGAAGAATAGAAGGGTAGACCTATCCCAAAACCCCTCCCCAGAGATTGGAGAGGAGTGTGTAAGACTTAAGAGCCATATAGGACTCTTCCACTCTACAATGAGAAGGAGGATATCATCCGGAAGAAAGCTCGATTTCATCCTCCAGGAGATGTTAAAGGAAGCCAATACCATCTCCAGTAAGAGCCTTGATATCCCCATTGTCCACAGGGTGATAATAATAAAGGAGGAGATAGAGAAGTTGAGGGAACAGATTCAGAATGTTGAATAGGAAACCCTTTATAATAGTATTGACAGCCCCATCCGGGACAGGAAAGACTACTGTAGTGAAGGGTCTATTAAAACTCGACCCATATCTTAAGTATTCTATCTCAGCGACAACCAGACTGCCAAGAAAGGGGGAAGAGGATGGAAAGGATTACTACTTTCTGAAAAGAGAGGATTTTGAGAGGTGGATAGAAGAGGGGAAACTCTTAGAATACACATCCCTTTTTGGACACTATTATGGAACACCAAAGGATAGGGTGGTTAAACTCTTAAATCAGGGTTATGATGTGGTTATGGATTTAGATATCAAAGGGTCAGATTCTATAAAGAGACTCTACCCTGATGCTGTTGATATCTTCCTCTCCCCTCCATCTTCTGAAGAACTCCTAAACAGACTGAAAAAGAGGGGAGAGAGAGAAGAAGAACTGAGAAGGAGACTCTCAAGATTTAAAGAGGAAATGGAGACTGGGACTCGGTTCACCTATTTTGTGGTCAACGACAACCTTGATAAGACCATAAGTGATATAATCACTATCATAAGGGCAGAGAGGCTGAAATCTAAAAGGAGAGTATGAAAAGGATAGATATTGAAAAACTATGGAAGAGGTTTGATAATAAATACCAGGGGATTGTTGTAGCCTCTCAAGAGGCAAGGAGAATCTTAGAGGCTATAAATAATGGAGAGATAGAGGTAAAGGAGAACCCTTACCTCTATGCCCTGCGCAGGGTGCTCTCAGGTCAGGTGAAGATAAAGGAGAAGGATGAGTAGGATAGTTCTGGGGATAACAGGGAGCATTGCTGCTTATAAGTCCTTAGAACTTCTAAGACTCCTTATAAAAGAGGGAAATTCTGTTCAGGTAGTGATGACAGAGAATGCAAAGAGGTTTGTTTCAGAGTTAAGCTTTGAGACCCTTTCCAAGAATCCTGTTTTCTCTGATATGTTTAAAGGTTATAAAGACCCTTTGGAGCATATCTCCCTCACCCAGGGAACAGACCTTGTAGCTATTGTCCCAGCCACAGCAAATATCCTTGGCAAGGTCGCCTCTGGTATAGCCGACGACCTCCTCTCTACCCTTATTATAGCCTCTCCTGTGCCTGTGCTCTTTGCCCCTTGTATGGATACTGAGATGTGGTTAAACCCTATTGTCCAAGAGAATATAAAGAGACTGAAGAGGTATGGGTATGAGTTTGTAGAACCAGAAGAGGGTGAACTCGCCTCAGGAAAGATAGGAAAGGGGAGACTGGCTTCGGTAGAGAGAATCTATACCACTATTAAAGAGATTCTGCATAGAGGGAAGGAACTCTCAGGGAGGTATATAGTTGTGACCACAGGCAGGACAGAGGAGTCTATCGACCCTGTAAGGGTGATAACCAACCGCTCCTCAGGGAGAATGGGTTTTGAATTAGCAAAGGAATTGAGAAGGAGGGGGGCTGAAGTCAAGCTCATATGTGCCAAGACATCTCTGCCCCCTCCAGAGGAGATAGAAGTAGAGTATGCCTTCTCCTCTTCTGAGATGCTTAAGGTTCTCCAAAAAGAGATAAGAAAGGCTGATATGCTGATAATGGCAGCTGCTATTGCGGATTTTAAGCCCCACAAGATGGGGAAGAATAAGTTGAAAGGAGAGAGCCTATCCCTTAAACTCAACCGCACCCCTGATATATTGAAGGAGATAGTAAAGAGGAAAAAGAGAGGGGCTGTGTTAGTAGGTTTCTCTGTGGAGAGTGAAAAGGGTATAGAGAGGGCAGAGGAGAAACTTAAAAGGAAGAATCTTGACTTTATTGTGGCTAATCCCTTAAAAGCCATCGGTTCTTATAAGACTTCGGCAACCCTTATAAAGAAGGGGGGTCGCAGGATAGAATTCCCAGAGCTTCCAAAATCAGAGCTTGCCAAGAGGATAATAGAGGGGATACTGAATGGATAGAGAGAAGACCGTAGCTCCACCAAAGGCAGAAGAGGCAGAAGCATCTATCCTTGGAGCTATGCTCTTAGACCCTAATGCCATACCAAAGGTTCTGGAATACTTAGATGAGTCCTGTTTCTATTCCACAGCCCATAAAAAGGTATTCAGGGCTATAATCACCCTCTTTGAGAAGAATGTAGCAGCTGATGTAATAACAGTGGCAGAGGAGTTGAAAAAGACAAAGGATTTTGAATCCATAGGTGGGACAGATTTCTTAGCAGGACTTGTAGAAAATGTCTTCTCCACTGCCAATGTAGAGGAGTATGCAAAGCTTGTCTTAGAAAAGGCTACCCAGAGGAGGCTCATTCAGGCAGCATCAAAGATTATGGAGGAGTCTTATAAATCTGAATCCCCGGCTGATGAACTCCTGGATAGAGCAGAGCAACTCATCTTCGAGATTAAGGAGGAAAAATTGAGACCGGGCTTCTCATCTTTAAGAGACCTCTTAAAACCGACGGTAAAAGAGATCGAGGAACTCCATCAGAGGAAGAGGGAGAAACTCATAACAGGTATAGAGACAGGCTTCTATATTCTTGATGAACGGACCTCAGGTCTTCAACCAGGGGAGTTTATCATTATTGCAGGAAGACCATCTATGGGAAAGACCTCCCTTGCCTTGAATATTGCTGTTAATGCTGCATTGAGAGAGAATATCCCGGTTGCCTTCTTCAGTCTTGAGATGTCAAAGGAGCTTTTGGTCCAGAGGCTCATATCCTCTGAGGCAAAGATATCCTTGAGAGATTTAAGGAGAGGGAAGCTTACCCAGAGGGACTGGGTAAGACTCACTACTGCCTTAGGACCCCTTTATCAGATTCAACTCTATATAGATGACTCCCCTGCAATGCCTGTATTGGAATTGAGAGCAAAGGCAAGGAGGTTAAAGGCAGAGGTTCCTTTAGGGCTGATAATTATAGACTACATCCAGCTCTTAAGACCACCCACAACTACAAGGAGACAGATGTCTAAGCAGGAAGAGATGTCAGAGATATCCAGAGCCTTAAAAGCCCTGGCAAAGGAACTCCATCTCCCCATTGTAGCCCTCTCTCAGTTATCAAGTCGTCCAGAGCGCAGAGACCCAAAGCATCCAAGAC
>CAZWJY010000119.1:0-6132 GCA_964634335.1 uncultured bacterium | reverse complement strand
AGAAAGGATAGATATCTCAAGGGGGATAGGGTATATCCTCTAAAAAATTCTGACGATAGGAGAAATTATATTTGAAAAAGTAGAAGATGGTATTGTAGAGCCCTACCTGAGGTAGAATCTCTGCTCCCCTTATAAGGATGGAACTTAGGGAGTAGAACTTATTTTTTACCCAGAGGATACCTGTAGAAAGGTCTTCTACCAAGAACTTCTCAGGCAGAGTGATTATCTCAGCTACAGAGGACCTATGAGTCTCATCCTCAAAGAGTTTAAGAGTTTTAATCTCTACAAAGTCTACTCTCAACCTGTAAAGGCAGTCATAAAATTTTAAAAAATCTAAAGGTCTATCTATTCTTATCCTCGCTCCTACGAGGAGTCTATTTGAATGTAATAGTTGGACCTCTTTCTGTCTCTTATAGAGGTTATCCCTTCCCAAATCCTCCAGCCACCCTTCCTTTATATAGACAACTCTTACCCCTCCCTTATTTAGAGCCTTTATAAGTTTCGGGTATGAGAATATCCTCTTACTCGCCTGGACCACCCACTCCTTATTATGATAGGACAATTTTTTGAATAGGTTAAGGTAGTATTCAGGATAGGATGCGATATCGTCATCCATAAGAAATGTTCTACGCAGGGGAAGCCTATCTACCTCTTCTATTACTCTCTTAATATCTCTTCTCCTTATACTCCTTCTATAATATAGCCAGTAGGGACAGAATTTCCTGAGGTCCTCATTACAGAAGCATCCGATGATGGCAGTAATGGGCTGGAAATTTTTATATAACCCCTTCTTGCCCACCCTCTCCATCCTGGGTGCTATATATCTCGGTTCCCTTGGGGCGTGGTAATAGGGTTTTAATCTATGCTCTTCTATATCCTTTTCTACCTCTTCCCATACCAGGGTGATATCCCCTATAACCACAGAATCTGCCCACTCCTTTACCCTTTCTGGTAGAAGGGAGGCTAAGGGACCAAAGAAGATAACGGGTTTCCTCCTCCTCCTAAAGGATAAGGCTATCTCTCTCAGCCTTATCTCTGTTCCAAATTCTGTATAGATAAGAACTCCATCTGCTTCTCTCTCAAAATCTACCTCCTCTACTCTTTCGTCCATATATATAAGCTGGGAACCTATAGCATATAATTTAGCGACCTCTACATTGGGGATTCTAAAGAAGCCATTTCCCTTAAAGAGTGAACCCTTCTCAAATCTCACAGAGTCATTGGCAGGCATAATAGCAAGGATTCTCATCTCTTTAATAGTCTCAATATATCATTAAAGGTAGCAAAGAAGATGATGAGGAGTATAAAGAGCCATCCTATCTGAATAGCGGTTCCCCATTCCCTTTTAGAGAAATTCCTCCCCCTTACCCTCTCTATTAAGAAGATAAAAAACCTCCCTCCATCTAAGACAGGGATAGGCAGGAGGTTGATGATGAATAAGTTTAGAGAGAGGATTGCCAATAGAGAGAGAAAATATTCCATCCCCCAGCTTATACTCTCCTTTGAGAGTTGAGCGATGAGTATGGGTCCTCCCAAGGCTCTTCTGGATACCTTGCCTATTATAATCTGGTAGAGGATGGAGAAGGTCTTTATGGTAATCCAGGATGTCCATTCTGCCGAATGGGCAACAGCCTTTATAAAACTGAACCTTTTCTTGGGCATATATACTATCACTCCAATCTGGGGGACCTTCCTCTTTTCATTGGGGTCAAAGATAATTTCTGGTAACACCTTTGCCTCCATATATCTCCCCTGCCTGAGCCATCCCAAGCAGAGGGTATCTGAGGAGTTTCTAATCGTCTTTACCAGGTCTTCCCAGGAGGAGATATCCTTCCCATTTATTGAGACTATTTCATCTCCTCTTCTCATACCTATCTTATCTGCAGGTCCTGAGTGTTTCACCCTTCCCACAATAGGAGGGATGAGGGGTTCTATCCCTAAGGAGTCCTCCGGAACCTTCCAATACAATTTCACTACCCTCCCCTTTCTCTTCAGGATTAACTCTACTTCCCTTCCTCTATTATTTGAAAGGGTCTTGAGAAGTTGTGAGTAGTCTTCTATTGAGTCTCTATTTACAAATAGAATTCTATCCCCTGTCAGTATTCCTGCGTTATAGGCAGGAGAACCCTTTTTGCTCTCTACCACCGGCAGGATTATGCTTTGGCCATAGATAGAGAATATGAGGATTCCTATCAAGAAGCCCAAAAAGAGGTTGAAGAGAGGTCCTGCCAGAGATACCTTTGCCTTTTTTAGTAAGGGGAGGGTATAGAACCCTTCTTCCTCAAAATCTTCACCTTTCATCTTTACATAGCCACCAAGAGGGATAAGGGAGATAGAGTATTCTGTCTCCTTAATCCTCTTCTTAAGGATAGGTGGTCCAAAGCCTATGGAGAATTTCTCCACCTCAACTTTTGAGGACTTTGCTGCCAGAAGATGTCCCAATTCGTGGAAAAATATGAGAATGGTGATGGCTATCAGTCCCCAGATGATGAAGGGTATCATCTTATCAACTCCTGGGTTTGGTTATAAGCCCACTTTACTGCCTCAATCAACTCCTCAAGGCTTGGTCTTAAGATAGGTTTATGAGTATCCAGGACCCTCTTAATCAATTCTGGAATCTGGGTAAAGCCTATAACCCCTTGGAGGAAGAGCTCCACAGCCTTCTGGTCTGCACCATTCAGGACAGCAGGATAACTACCCCCTTCTCTTATTGCTGAATAGGCAAGCTCAAGACAGGGGAACTTTTCCCTATCCGGTCTTAAAAATCTAAGCTCCTTTATCTGGGGGAGGTCTAAGGGTTTTAATAAGGAAGGGAGTCTCAAGGGAAAGGTGAGAGCATACTGGACGGCAAGTCTCATATCAGGTAGGGAGAGCTGGGCTAAAAGGGAACCATCCACAAATTCCACCATAGAGTGGATTATGCTCTGGGGATGGATGACTACATCAATGTTTTTGGGCTCTATATCAAAGAGCCACTTAGCCTCAATCACCTCAAGACCTTTATTCATAAGGGTTGCAGAATCTATGGTTATCTTTTTACCCATCCTCCATACAGGATGGGATAGTGCTTTATCTACGGTAATCTCCTTAAAATTCTTCTCATAGAGGAAGGGACCACCAGACGCAGTGAGGATTATCCTCTTTATATCCCTCTTCTCCCTTTTATATATGCACTGATGGATAGCTGAATGTTCCGAATCTATGGGAAGGAGTTCTCCATCATACCTTTTCAATTCTCTCATTACAACCTCTCCAAAACAGACCAGCACCTCCTTAGTAGCAAGGGCGACCCTCTTTCTCGCCTTAATCCCTGCAAGGGTAGGGAAGACTCCTCTATAGTTTGATGTCGCTACTATCACTATATCGGTATCTGGATGGGAGGATATCTCAAGGAGCCCTTCTTCCCCACATAGAACCTTAGTCTTGGAAACCATCCCCTTCAACTTCAGACACTGATTGGAGTCTGCAACAACAGCATAAGAAGGTTCAAACTTTTTAATCTGTAAGGCAAGTCTATCTATATTCCCATACGCTGAGAGGGCAAAGATAGAGAATCGGTCCCTTAGGTGAGATAAGACCTCTAAGGATGTCTGACCAATAGAGCCTGTAGAGCCTATTATAGTAACCCTTTTCAAGATAGGATAGCCTCAGCCAATTTCAGGTCTTCCTTTGATGTTATCTTGATATTTCTCTTATCACCCTGAAGTAGAAAGACCTCTTCCCCTATCCACTCCACTAAGGATGCATCATCTGTTGTATAATATCCCTCTTCATAAGCCCTTTTATGAGCCTCCTTTATCAAAGGGAGTCTGAAGAACTGGGGCGTCTGAATAGTAAATAGACCTTTCCTATCTATGGTCTTTAAAACTCTATCCCCTCTCACCAGTTTTACAGTCTCAGAAATGGGGACTCCATAGACAACCGCCTTACAGGTCTTTAAAGCCTTAAGTCCTCTCTCAATTGTCTTAATATCGATAAAGGGTCTGACTCCATCGTGGATTATAACCAGACCCTCTTTTCCCATCTCTTCTAACCCCCTCCTCACCGAATCCTGGCGGTGCTCTCCACCTTCTACTATCTTCTCCACCTTATTGAGGTTAAATCTCTCAATCATCTCCTTGACATAATTAAATTTCTCTCTCCTTACGACCAGAATTACAGAGTCTATCTCCTTACATTTCTGGAAAATGGATAAGGGATAGTATAGAACAGGCTTATTCAAGAGAAGGAGGAACTGTTTCTCTGCTCCAAACCTCTCTCCTCTTCCAGCCGCAAGAATAAGTCCATAGGTCATAGATAAAAATAGTTGATATTGGAGATATGTCAACCCATTTAGCTAATAAACCGAAATTTATCCATAATTTATATTCTACCAAATTCACCTCTGTCATTGCAAGCCCCTGTGAAATAAAAGATACCACTTATGGGAGAGTGGAATGAAAGGTATATTCTCCTCAAAATAATTTGAGACCAACTGCTATACTCTATTTCACAGGGGCGTGGCAATCTCAGTCTCAAAAGAGATTGATCTCTAAAATCCCAATAAATGTGGGTAAGTTTTAGATTTAGTTAAGGGTTGACAGACCTTTAGATTCAGATTATCTTTTATAAAAAGAAAGGAGAGAGATGAAGGCTCAGGTCTTAGAGAGGGTTGCTGAACTTGAGGAGAACCCAGAACCCTTAAGATTGGTAGATCTACCCATCCCAAAGCCTGCCTCTAAGGAGATTCTCGTAAAAATCATGGCTTGTGGGGTCTGTCATACTGAGCTGGATGAGATAGAAGGGAGGACACCCCCATCAAGACTCCCAATAATCTTAGGACATGAGATTGTGGGAAGGGTAGAGGAGTTGGGTTCTGAGATAACTGAGTTTAAAATCGGAGACCGAGTAGGGATTGCCTGGATTTATTCAAGTTGTGGAAAATGCAGGTTCTGTTTGGAAGGGAATGAGAATCTATGTGAGAAATTTCAGGCTACTGGTAGAGATGCCAATGGTGGTTATGCTCAGTATATGGTGATTTCTGAAAAGTTTGCCTATCCAATCCCAGAGAACTTTTCTGACTTAGAAGCTGCTCCACTCTTATGTGCAGGTGTGATTGGTTATAGAGCTCTGAGACTCACAGGGATTAAAGATGGCAAAATCCTTGGATTATTCGGCTTTGGGGCTTCTGCCCATATCGTCATTCAGCTCGTCAAACATAAATATCCAAACACAAAGGTCTTTGTCTTTACAAGACCAGGTCAGAAGGAGCACCAGAATCTTGCTAAGGAACTGAAAGCAGATTGGGTAGGAGCTACAGGGGATATGCCACCAGAAAAACTGGACTGCGCCATAGATTTTACCCCTGTATGGAATCCTATAGTAGAAGGGTTAAGAGTCCTACAGCGAGGCGGAAGGTTGGTGATAAATGCTATAAGAAAAGAGGAGAAGGATAAAGATTCCCTTTTAAAATTAGATTATGCCGAGCACATCTGGCAGGAGAAGGAGATAAAGAGTGTAGCCAATGTAACAAGGAGAGATGCCCAAGAGTTTCTACCCTTAGCCGCAGAGATAGGGATTAAACCCAGAATCCAGGAGTTTGAATTAAAGGATGCCAATAAAGCCTTAAATCTACTCAAACAGGGAAGGATTCAGGGGGCAGGGGTATTGAGAATGCCTGATTAGGTTTACACTCCAACAGATGGTATCCTGAACCGCTTCCTACAAACAGGTAGAGGAAAGACCTCCACCCCTTATAACCAGAGGTGATATAGAGGTCTATATCTCCAAGTCCTGCTTCCTCTGTTACCTCTACAAATTTTTAAATAATAGTAAGTCATCATATCCATCATTATTGTAATCTCCCTATGCCACCCTTGATGCCAGAATCTGCTTTGTTTAGTATTCTCAAAGCATCTTCATATCTCTCTTTAACCATAAGGGCTTTGCATAGACCATTCTTGAGTTTCCATATAAAGGAGGTTTTTCCAGTTTCCATTGTTCCATAGGTTTATTCTCTGGTTTTTTATAAAGAGGTTTAGAGAATCCTCTGATACCACTTCTCACCCCATTTTAAGCTCATTAAACCTTTTTAGTCTGTATAGAGGACTGAGGAGCCACTCATAGCCATTAAATCTCCACTCAGTGGTAGCA
>CAZWJY010000118.1:1683-6229 GCA_964634335.1 uncultured bacterium | reverse complement strand
TATCTAAGGAGTTTTCCTTAATAGAGAAGGTAACACTATAATAGAAGAGTTCACACCTTGACAGGGCTTCTCATCTGATATAAACTGAAGAATGAGAAAAAAGGTTATCCTATATCTTGCCCCCCTTCTCCTTTCCCTCTTATGCTCTGCAAAACCGAAGAGGAGTATAGAGGGGTTTGAGGAATGGCTTGGGGTATATATAAAGAATCAGAAAGTAGGTTTTTCCTTCACCTCCTTAAAGAAGTATCCAGACTATTATAAGGTAAAGAATAGAATGAAGATGAGATTGGGAGTAATGGGGACATCCCAAGAACTCCTCACTACCTTAGAGGGTAAACTCTATCCAGACCTCTCCCTTAAGGATTTCTATTTTGACCTTGTCTCAAGAGAGCATAGATTCAGGGTTTATGGACTGCATAGGGGGAAAGATATCCATCTGAAGATTGAAACAGGTGGAAAGACTACAGAGCAGGATATAAAGGTAGGGGATAAGGTCTACCTTCCCGTTGTTTTGGGGGTATTGATAACTAAGGAGGGGTTAAAGCCAGGAAAGAGATACAGGCTCAATATCTTTGACCCTACTATCCTCTCTTCTGCTATAGCTGAGGTGGTGGTGGATGGTAAAGAGGAGATAGAGATAGGAGGGAAAACCTATAAGGCTACAAAGGTTCACTCCACTCTCTTAGGGATGACTTCAACCACCTGGCTTGATAGCATAGGAGCTACCCTGAAGGAGACCTCTCCCCCTGGTATTGTGATGGTCCGCCAGTCTCCTGAGGAGGCTCTTGCAGAAGAGTCCACTCAGGTATACCTGGACATAATCTCTCTATTTTCAATAAAGCCTGATATAGAGATTGATAACCCCAGGGAGTGTGGATACTTAAAACTCAGACTCCTTAATATTGATACAACCCTTTTAGACTTGGAGGATAATACCCAGCATATCCTTTCCCTCCACCCCTTAACCCTTGAGATAAAGTCTGCGGAGCTTGGACCATTCTCTTTGACCCTTCCTATAAAAAGGGAGAGGAGATTCTTAAGACCCTCCCTATATATCCAGAGCGATGACCCTGAGATTAAGAGAAAGGCTAAGGAGATAATAGGAGACACAAAGGGTGCGACTGAGGCGGCTGAGAAGCTCCTTGACTGGGTCTATAGAAATATTGAGAAGCGGGCAACAGCCTCTGTCCCCTCTGCTGTGGATGTATTAAAGACAAGAGAGGGCGATTGTAATGAACACTCTATCCTTTATGCTGCGCTTTGTAGAGCTGTGGGAATTCCTGCAAAGATTGTTGTGGGACTTGTCTATCTCAATGATGCCTTCTACTACCATGCCTGGAATAAGGTCTACCTCGGAGAGTGGATACCTGTCGACCCTACTTTTGGAGAATTCCCTGCTGATGCCACCCATATAAAACTTAAAGAGGGTGAGCTTGAGGAGCAGGCTAAGGTTCTTAAGGTCGTGGGTAATTTGAAGATTAAAATTGCTGAATACCGTTAAAATAGGCTTAGCCCAGATAAATACTACAGTGGGAGACCTTGAGGGGAATACTAAGAAGATAATAGAGTTTATTGAAAAGGGGAAGGGGAAGGGAGTGGATATGGTAGTATTCCCTGAACTTGCTATCACAGGTTATCCACCAAAGGACCTCTTATTGAAACCTGACTTCCTCTTCGAGAATAAGCAGAGATTGAGAGAGATTGTTGATGCGTGTAAGGGTATATCCTGTATTGTGGGCTTTGTGGATTTTATTCAATCTCCTAAGAGGAGAGGTGTCTATGATGTCTCTGCAAGACTCCATAAAAGGGAGAAGGATTTGTATAATGCTGCCTGTATGATTGATGATGGCAGGATTCTGGGCATCCAGTATAAGACTCATCTCCCGAATTATGATATATTTGATGAGGAGAGATATTTTGAGCCTGCTAAAGAACATTACCTCTTCAACTGGAAAGGGATGAGGGTGGGAGTGAGTATATGTGAGGATATATGGGTGGATGAGAGTCCTGCGGATATACAGGCAAGGAGAGGAGCAGACTTTCTGGTTAATATCTCTGCCTCCCCCTTCTATTCAGGGAAGAGTAAGATAAGGAGAGGGATTATATCAGAAAAGGCTAAGAGGAATAATGTGCCTATCGCCTATCTCAACCTGGTAGGGGGTCAGGATGACCTTGTCTTTGATGGCTCAAGCTGTGTCTTTGATTCTCAGGGTAGATTGATAGGAGTGGCTAAATCCTTTGAAGAGGACTTCCTTATCTCAGGACTTATCTCCACATCCTCCATTACTATAAAAGAGAGACCCATAGAAGAGGTTTATAAAGCCCTTATACTTGGAATTAAAGACTATGTGCACAAGAACGGTTTTGAAAAGGTAGTGATAGGGTTGAGTGGAGGTATAGACTCTGCCCTCACAGCCACTCTCGCAACCCAAGCTCTTGGTCCTTCCAATGTCCTCTGCCTCTATATGCCAAGCCAGTTTTCATCAAAGAGGAGTTTTGAGGATGCTAAGAGGCTGGCATCAAATCTTGGAGTGGACTTCCAGGTCATCCCTATTCAGGAGATATACGAATCCTATTTAAAGAGTCTAAGGGATATATTTAAGGGGACCGAGTTTGGAGTGACTGAGGAGAATATTCAGGCAAGGATAAGAGGGAATATCCTTATGGCAGTCTCCAATAAGTTTGGTTATCTTGTCCTCTCTACAGGGAATAAGTCAGAGTTCGCTGTGGGCTATACAACCCTTTATGGAGATATGGCAGGAGGGCTGGCTGTTCTCTCAGATGTCCCCAAGACTACTGTGTATGAGCTGGCTCATTATATAAACTCTATTAAGAAGGTTATACCAGAATCTATCATTAAAAAACCACCCTCTGCAGAACTCAGGGAGAACCAGAAGGATGAGGATGACCTTCCACCCTATAGAATCCTTGACCCTATCCTCCATCTGTATATTGAAGAGAATAGGAGTGCTAAGGAGATAGAGGAGATGGGTTTTAAAAAAGAACTGGTCAGAGAGATAATAAGAAAGGTGGATAGGAATGAGTATAAGCGGCAACAGGCTCCTGTGGGGATAAAGATTACCCCAAAGGCATTTGGCTTTGGAAGGAGAATGCCTATAACAAATAGATACTATTGAAACCCTTTGAATATATTATAGAACTTACATCCATTGTAAAAGGGAGTTTTGATTTGAGATGGATAAACCTGGGTTATAGATACTCAAGATGGTGGGAAGAGGGGGGAGAGGTATATCAGGGTGCTCCACTATCCAATAACAGAGTAGTTCAGTTGATTCTCTTACAGGATAAGAATAGGGTATTTCTTAAAATAAGGTCAAATTATAGATTAAAGGATAAGGAGATGGAGGAGTTGAAGGGGAGGGTAGTATTCTGTTTTGGACTTGATGAGGATATCTCCCCTGTCTTTAGAATAGCCTCTAAGGATAGATACTTATCCAGAATTATAAAAGAACTCCCTGGATATAGATTGAAGTCTACGCCCAGTATTTATGAGGCGTTGATATCCGGGATAATCTCTCAGAACTGCAGTGTGAGGGCATTCTTCAATATGCAGGAGGAGTTTATAAAGGGATGGGGAAGAGGGGAGAGGATAGGGAGCAGAAAGGTATTTGCCTTTCCTACCTTGGAGGAGATTCTGAAAGGGAGAGAGATATTTAAGGATAAGAGACTCCTCTACAGAGCTAAATCGATAAAAGGGGTGGTAAGGGAATTTAAAAGGGGTTTCTTATCCCAACTTGAGAGGCTCTCCATAGAAGAGGGGGTTGAATATCTAAAGAGGTTGAAAGGGGTTGGGGAGTATACAGCAAGGATAACTTATATCTATGGTATGCGTAGATATAACCTCCTATTTCTGGATGGTTATGTTCAAAAGCTTATGAAGAGGTTGTATCAGATAACCAGTCCAAAGGATATATACAAGTTTACCAGGGAGAGATGGGGTGAATGGCAGGCATATCTGCTGGATATACTTATAGCCTATGAGCAGATGAAAGATAAAATGTAGTTGCCCAATTTATGGGGATATCTTCGTCATTGACATACCTTCTTTTTTGCGTAAGATTAAGAAAAGGGGGTAAGAGATGAAATGTCCGTTCTGGTATAGGCTTGAGAAACGAGTAGAAGATAAATTTGATTCGGCAGGACAGAAGATTGGGGAAGAGGAGACTACCTATCTATCCCATAATGACTGTATGGGGGAGGATTGTGAGCTCTTTGATAAGGAGAATCAGCAATGCCTTTTTTTGACTATTAACAAGAAGGTCTCTCTTCTTCTGGAAAATCTCTCTTCTCTGCCTAACCGTTTGAAGTCTGATATTGATGGCTCTCTTTATGAGAAGAGTGAGATGCTCAGTGTGGTAATCTCCAGCGGATTCCAGCATCTCCAGGATGCCTTTAGAAGTTATGGGGAAAAGATAGCAGGGGGGATGGAAGGTATGGTCCCCCAGACCAAGGCTACAAAGGATTCCCTGTCTCTCCTTTTAGAGAAGACAGAGGCTTTCCTCGCTCAACAGATGAAGTTAGGAGA
>CAZWJY010000118.1:0-1673 GCA_964634335.1 uncultured bacterium | reverse complement strand
AGGAGATATCCTTAATAAAGAGCTTCAGGTTATGTTGTCCCTTAAAGAATCCCTGGATAGATTCTCAGAAAGGGGCAAGACCTTAGAAAAAGCACTTATAGATGTAGTCAATGCCTTGGCTAAAAGGGAGGAGATATGAAGAGATGGATAATTCTCCTTTTGATTGCTCTTTTCCCTTACTGCACCACAAAATATAAGCCTATACCCTGGAAAGTAGGACAATGGGTTAGATATAAAATGAGGCTGGGTAAGGCTGAGTCCCTTGAGATAAGATATGCCTTGGTAGGAAGGGAAGGAAAGAGGTTCTGGTTTGAGGTGAACGGCAAATCCCCTTCCACAAGTTTTATCTTCAAGGTATTGGTCAAGGAGAGGTCTCTCTCTCATCCAAAGGAGGAGATAATAAAGATAGGTGACCAGCCTGCTTATATAATGCCTAAGGAGGTAGGGACAGAGCTCCCTTCTGAGTATAAACCGCCTATATTTGAACAGGAGGAGATTCATAAATACAAAATAGGGATAGAGAGGATAAAGATAGAAAAAGAGGTTCTCCACTGCATCCACTCCAAGTTGAGGAAAGAGGGGAAGGAGTATGAGGTATGGATGTCATCCAAGGTGCCTATCCTGGGTATTGCAAAACTCTCCTCTCATCTTATAACCCTGGAGATTATAGACTATGGGTATGAGGGGGCTGTCTCAGAGATTAAGGAGAAACCCCAGGAGGTGAAATTAGAGTTTTAGCAAAGAATCAAAGATGATTGTGAAAATCTCGGCGAGCTTAGAGTAACTTAGAGGTAATTTTAGGAAATCTAAACTATTGCCTCATTCATCCTTTTTAAAATTTCAGGGAGTTTATCAAACGAGTCTATTATAAAATCTGCCCTTGTTTCTCCCTTATCTTTATTAAAAAGGATAGTCTTCATCCCTATCTTTTTGGCTCCCTCAATATCTGTCCTCTCCAGGTCTCCAATATGAACTGCATCCTCAGGTTTAACACCAAGTTCTCTTAATACCTTCTGGAAAGCCTCTGGATTTGGTTTCACAACCCCTGTCTCATTGGAGAAGCTGAAGGATTTGAAATATTTCAGTAGCCCCTCCTTTTTAATAACCTCTCTCAATACCCTTCCAGGGGATAGTCCTGTATTGGAGACGATTCCCAATTTATAATTCTTAGAAAGGTTCTGAATAGTAGAGTGGAGGTGTTCTACAGGTAGAGGTGGAAATTGGAGTAATGCCTCTTCAATAGATTTCACAACCCTTGCAAGCTTTCCTCTGGGTAATGGAACCCTTAGCCTTTTTAGAATTTCTGATACAAAATCCTCTGTAGTAAAGGATTGATGTGCCTGTCTCAGGATTTTATCAAACACCAAAGAGACTTCCTGGAAGACTGTTGATATCCTCTCTCTTTCTATATTTGTGGCTTCAATTATAAACCTCTTTCTCAATTCCTGAAGTTTCTTTCTCTCTCCCTCAGGGTGTATAAACAGGGTATTCCAGAAATCAAAAGTTATAGCCTTAACTCTCATAAGGGATGATATCCAGTATTAGTTATAAGTCAAGAGTAGTGAAGGTGACTCAAAAATCTTTAAACTCCGTCTTTTCTCATTGCACCTCTCATAGAGAAGGGTAAAATTAGAAATCCCCTTAAACTTACCCACATCTATTGGGATTTTAGA
>CAZWJY010000117.1:0-6237 GCA_964634335.1 uncultured bacterium | reverse complement strand
AAGGAGCAAAGCCCATAACATCCATAGAGGATATACTTATGGAGTTGGGTTTGAGTAAGAAAAAGAGGAGAGAGACTACTATCCCTGTCCAATTATCCAAGGAGGAGGAGATAATCTTATCCCTCTTATCAGACAAGCCCATCTATGTGGATGAACTCACAGAATTCTTAGGCAAGCCTGTTGCTGAAGTGTTGACCTATCTCTTAAACTTAGAAATAAAAGGGCTTGTGCGTCAACTCCCAGGGAAACAGTATATAAGATGTTGAAGAGAGGCTTATGGGTCCTTTTATTACTCAACTGTTTTCTATTCCAGAGAATTATGGTGAAAAACTGTAAGTTTCATCTCAAGTCTGTGGAGATAGAAAGTATCTCTCTCTCCTCATTGAGCCTCCTATTTCATATATCCATAGATAATCCAAACAGTATAGATGTGGTGATAGATAGACTCAAGTATGAATTCTTTATAAATAGCCTAAGAGTATTCTCAGGAACGACTGCAAAGGGGATAAAAATCCCACCAGGAGGCTCAAAGGAACATTCTACTATAATAGATTTAAACTATAAAGACTTAGGAGAGGCTTTATGGGATGCAATAAAAAGAGGAGAGGCTAAGTATAGTTTAAAAGGTAGGGCATATGTGGACACCCCTTTTGGCAGTTTCAGTTATCCAGTGGAGATACACTCTCCTTAAACCAAATGGAAATTCTATAAATAAATCCTATTTTTCTAACTTCCTCAATAACCTTAAGGCTTCTGGTTTATCCTTTAATATAAAATCTGCTGGATGAGTGGGGTTCTTTATAGAAAGCATCTTATTTAATAATTCCTTTGCCTTTTTATACTCTTTCAGTTTCATATAACCCTTTGCAAGGTCAATATAGATAAGGGTATAATTGGGGTCAATTCTATTAGCCCTCTCTAAATATTGAATGGATTTCTTTATATCGCCTCCTGCTATCTTGGGAAGGGTATAGTATAATACCCCAAGTCCATCAAGGGCTCCTGTATGATTCGGATTCAGTTCTAAGGCTCTATTAAATTCCTTTCTTATCCTTGGGACCATAAAAAGAGACCTTATGACCCCTTTTGTCTGCCCAATCCTTCCATAGTTTACTGCAAACCAGAAATGCCCTTCAGGATTCTTCTCATTTATCTCTATTAACCTCTCTGCATACTCCTTTCCCTTTTCATAGAGTCTTAATCTCTCTTTTTTATCCTTCGTTGTATCACCACAGGTTATCTCCTTTTGAGGATAATCAATTCCTGAGGGAGTTTTGCCATTGTCTGGAGGCACTCCCTATATTGAGAATAGACCTCAGGAGGGATACGAATGGTCTCCCGTGTATAATAATCATTGAATATAATCCTATTCCCTTTCTTAGAGAATACAGCCTTATACTCTATCCCCTTACCCTTTGCTTCATACTTTTCCGGTATGTAGTGAATGAGATATCCTCTTGGAAGTTTAATAATAATATTATGGGACTGGAATTCAGGGGCAGGGAAGGCTATTGGATATCTCCTCTTCTCCCTTGCTACCTTAGAAGCAGAATAGTATATCTCAGGAAGAGGGAAGGTCAGAAACTTCTTCCCCCCTTTCAGGGCATAGTTCTCTATTCTGTAATAAAGTCTCATCCATACAGGCTTGGATAAGTCCTTTAAGTCTGAGAAGGAGTAGTCCAGAAGTTTAGCTTCAGGATGAATCTGAGATACAAGCTTTTCCAATTCTATCCTCTGCTCCTCTGGTTTGAGATTTCTAAATCTTCTTATGCTTACTGCCTTATCCCCTTCAAACTCCTTCTTCTCCTCTACCTCTAATGTTCCATCTCTATTAAGTCTGGCTTTAATAGTACTCTTCGTTCCATCTCCTTTTAAAGTCTGTAAAGGAACCTTAATAATCCTCCCTGATGAACCTATGAGGAGTCCTCTTACTCCACGCAGACCTGTTCTTATATAACCGAAGGGATACTCCTCTTGAGTGGGGTCTAAGAAGAGGGTATCATCAATCACTACTAATGCTGCATTAAAACTACCCAGGGAAGGGACAAACTCTATTAGAGGTCCTCTATCTTGTGTGGGGAGGAGAGCCAACTTTGCATCAAGACCCACACTCCTTAATAATCCATAAAGGAGATAGGGTTTATCCAGGTCATTCCCCTGACGCTCGTTGAGAATCGTAAGTGTGCTCTTTGGGATATAGGAGTATTGACTAATATCTACAGGGATATACCTTATCTGGTGGAGGACAAAATTATAGAGCCTCTTAGCCTTCTCAAGAGGGGAATCTATACCCTGAGTTAAGGAATCTGCAAGGGGTTTTATCCCTATCAGACTGTCCTGTAGGATTT
Source organism: uncultured bacterium (assembly GCA_964634335.1). GTDB lineage: Bacteria > Hydrothermota > Tepidihabitantia > CAYHGV01 > CAZWJY01 > CAZWJY01. Next base: position 3,889 of record CAZWJY010000117.1, on the reverse strand, counting down.
TCAAATATTTAGCATCAACCTCCTCCCAGCTTTTCTCCTCAGCCTCAACCAGTCTTGGCAGAATCTCCCTTGTTGGTGGAAGGTTTGGTTCCTGTTCTATTGCCGGAATATCTCTGAATATGTATACAAACTCCTGAGGCTTTATTATTGACTTTTCAAATCTCCTGGGTGCTCCATGAATAGAAATAGGTTTGGGGAACCCCTTTCTAAAAGATTTTGTCTTAATTGTTCTATAAAGGGCAACCTTTACTATCTCCTCTAATATAGGTTCCCTCCCTCCTATCACCTCATCGATGATAAAGGGTGGGGACTTATGGAGGATTTTTATCTCATAGTCAAGAATTGCTCCGACCTGAGCCTCTGGGAGGGCGAACTTCTTTAGCCGGAGTCTGTCATAGGCAGGGAATCGAGGGTAGCGGGATACATCCTCAATGGCTGCATCCTTTATATGAATAACAGAAGAGTCAGGAAGTATACTCCTTGCAAATACTATCTCACAATTATCCTTCCCTGCCATATAACTCACCCATTGATTTGCCACCCTCTTCCCGCTCTGGGTAAGAATTTTTCTTATCACTCTCCTCCGCTCCTCCAATTCACCTGAGGGGAGGAAACTGTATCTCTTTTCAATATAGAGATTTATATAATTTGAGTTTGGGTAATCATCCTTAGAAGGGGCTTCTCTTATTACTCTTAAGAGCAGAGTATCTTTAATATCTCTTATCTTTCTCCATTCATCCCCTGGTCTTGATTTTGATAACCCTATACTCATTATCTCATCTGTAGAAAATCTCTCTTCCCCTCTTGTAGTCCTTATCACCACCTCTCCCTTCTCAATCCTTTTGAGAGTCCCTGTTATCTCCTCACCAGACTTTAGGTAGATAATATCATTGTGGGCTTTCTCAACTCTCTTAGAGACACAGGAGAGAATAAATAGTAGACCGATAAATAGTCTTCTCATTTCCTTAGAAATATCTTCTTTTCCTGATACTGACTCACCTTCCGAAGGAAGTTTTTGTATAAGGGGTAATCTTTCACAGGAATGGTTCTCTTCCATCTCTTAAAATCATCAGAGAAAACTATGGTATCCCCTTTTTCAGTATACTCTGCCTTATAAGAGGCATAGGGGGTGGAGATATCTATCGGTTCTGGGAGGTATTCTACTTTGAACCCTTGTGGGATCTTCAAGGTTACCTGATGAGTAATCTCCTGAGATGAAGGGTAACTTACAGGATACTTCCTTGTGGTAAGGCTTACCTCATCAAATCTATATCTATCCTTAATCTCTGGGAGAGAGAGTATCCAGAGGTCACCGGCAGTTGTGGGATAGTCGTATAATTCATAGGAGAGCTCCATAATAAAGGGCTTGGATATATCAAACAGGTTATGGAATTTATAGTTCAAGAGTTTTGCCTTAGGGGATACTCTGTGTGCCATCTCGGAGAGCATTTTTGGGATCTCATTCTTCTTCTGGTGTTGCCAGTAGAGTTTTAACCATGCCTCGTAATACCCTGTATAGGAGCTTTTGAAATCTACTCTCAATTTTCCATCTTCATCCAGTTGAAGGTCATACCTATACTTCCTTCTATTATCCTCTGGTTTTGGCACAGGCACAAGTTCTATCTTCCTCTTCTGGGCATTCAGTGCATATACTCCATGAGAACCCGGGGAGAAGTAGGGGTACCTGGAGGCATAGCCTGTAGCATCGAGATAGATAGTCTTGTCTGGAAAGACTACTTCTGTTATGACATGGTTGCCATAATAACTGGGGATCTCCTTTATGAGCATAGGGACTTCATCATTAGTTCCCACATATACTGGATAGGACTCAATCCCTGCAGCCTTTAACAGAGTGGAGAAGAGGATAGCCTTATCCGAGCAGTCGCCGTAGCCGTTTTTAAGGGTCTGAGAGGCAGGGTGTCCTGATACACCAGAACCTGCACCACCTTTTATAGATATATACCTTATGTGCTGTTGAGTCCAGTGGTAGAGCCTTGCAACCTTCTCCTCATCTGAATCTGCCCCTTTTATGATACTGTCCACCAGATTTTTAATCTCAGGGGTTACCTCCATCCTTGCGAGTTGAAAGTTGGTATACCAGTCAAAGATATGGTTCCAGTCCTTCTGATTTGTGCATTCTATATGGGCTGCCACCTCTCCTCTGGGAGGCATTGAGGGTTCTTCAATAATGGGCTTTGAGTTATGGACTTCCCAGATATAAGACCTGGAAGTTGAGGTCTCTATAATCTTAGGATTTTTACTCCCCTCCGGCATATTCCGGGATGCCCAGTATAGGGTTTCGGACTTTGGGACAGTAATAGTTATCTTGGATAAAATAATGGGCTCTGAGGATTGGAAACTATACTCAGGTGTAAAGACCTTTCTATCCCAGGGGTTGTATATCTCCATTTCATAGATGTATTCTACTACATCCCCTACCTCTACCTGGGGAAGGGAGAAGGTGAGCCACTTTGTTTTACCAAAGAAGACCAGACCCTCTGATGGTTTTGTGATTTTAATCTCTTTCTTGTTTAGATTTAGAACCCTGCCATCGGGTTTAATAGTCCTTGCCAGGAGGACCTTTGTCCTTACCCTCTCTTCGTTATAGTATAGTCTTACACTTCCCCAGTTTTTCCTGTTGCTTTTTAAAATCTTCCCCTGGAAATGGTATCTATAAGTTCTGGTTCCATCTGGATGGAGGGTCTCATTACCCTCGTCAAGGAGGATTATCCCTCCAGCATAAGGAAACCTCTCAACAGCAACTCTGGCTGTATCCAGTATCGCTTTTATATCCTCACTCACAGATACCTTCCCTTCTCTGGTCCTTGGGATACCAAAGATTATGGATTTTACAGAATCCCTTGAGACGGTAGTATCTTTTAGAAGAAAGACCTTATCCCTATACTGGATAGTAGGGGTGGAAAGCCATCTCCCATTGTAGAGCTCCACCTTTATCTGAGCCCCCAGGGTAAGAAGTAAAAACCAGACCATATGAGAAAATAAGGGAAATTGCTAAAAAGTCAAGGGGTGAAGAATTTTAAGGGGTTGTAGTCTATCTGATAGTCAAAGGTATCAATCCCCTCAAATCTCTTTAATGCACCTATGATGAGATAGGTTAGGGGGGTAGCAAGGGCTTCATAGCTTACCTTGAAGAGCCACTGAGTAATGATAATCTCTAATAGAATTCCTCCGGGCACCGTATTGACGAAGGCGATGGTAATGAATACAGAGGAATCACCCAACTGCCCTAAGATAGTAGAGCCTATGGTTCTCGTCCATAAGAATCTACCCTGGGTGAGAATCTTTAGCTTAGAGAGGATAAGAGAGTTTAGAAATTCACCCACAAGATAAGCGAGGAAAGAGGCTAAGAGGAGTCTTGGTGTATATCCAAGGATATATCTATAAGCCTCCTGATATCTCCAGAATGGGGCAGGAGGTAGAGCCCCACCGAGTTTTATAAAACCCACCATTATGAGATTACAGAAGAATCCAAGCCAGATAACCATTCTTGCCTTTGAATACCCATAGACCTCTGTTAAGATATCTCCAAAGATATAGGTGATAGGAAAGACAATAATAGCAGCAGGCAGAGTAAGCCCAAAGACTCTGATAAGCTTAACTGCAATAATATTTGAAACAAGAAGAGAGGTAATAAAGATGGCAGTGCACAAGAGGAAGAGGGGGGAAAAGCCTCTATCTCTCATAAGAGAAGATAACAGATTTAAATCCCCTGTCAATCCTTCCCTGAAGGTTGCTATTTTAAAGTTGCAACCACAATCTGAGAAATTCCTATTCATAGATGAAAGAAGTGAGGGGCGGTCTTTACCAACCCCTTGAAATCTTAAAGAAAGGAGGTAGAATAAGATATGAGGTATATAGGAGTCATTCT
>CAZWJY010000116.1:0-6242 GCA_964634335.1 uncultured bacterium | reverse complement strand
ATTGTAGAGTAAGTCTAATCCCTTAAGGGTGAGTAATCAGATAGAGAGAATTTCAAAGGTGTTATTGTTAAGGTATGGGGGCGGAGGGTTTCGATAGAGCAGATGAGGGCATAGAGAGGTTTCTCAGATAACCTCGTAAATATAGTCTGAGAGCAAACCACCGTCAACTGCGGTTCAATGACTATTAAAAATGTGGGTAGTTTTTAGAATATACTCTTGACACAGGTAGAATAGGGGTTATATTTTTAAAAATTGGGCGGGTGGTGGAACTGGTAGACACAACGGACTTAAAATCCGTTTCCGTTTAAAACGGAGTGAGGGTTCAAGTCCCTCTCCGCCCATAGAGGGTCGTTAGCTCAGGTTGGCAGAGCACCGGATTTTTAATCCGGGGGTCACAGGTTCGAATCCTGTACGACCCATTAAAAGGAGAGAGCGATTAAAAGACTCCTCTTGATACTATTACCCCCTCTCTTATGGTCTGCAGAGAGAGAAGCAAGTATAAAGGTTCAAGGTCTTGAAAGGGTAGAGACAATTAAAGGAGAAGCCATAAGACCTGTAAGATTTTATACCCCCCAGAAGTCTCTTGATATAATGGTTGATAGTGATAACTGGCAACTAATTCCTGCTGGACAATTCTCCGGGGTAAGATTTAACACCAAAGAGGAGAAGCTAAGTAAAATTCCAGTGAAGTGTGAAATAGTTTCTGACTCTGTATTCTTAGCGATAAAGAGTTCACCAAAATGGTTACAGCCTGAACTCTTTGATAATTTCCGGAGGCTCTCCAAGAGTTATCGCTCGATATTTGCCCGAAGGATATTGGAGAGTGAACCAAGGTATAGAGATGAGGTCGCCTTTCAAGTGGCTCATCTCTCACCCCATACCTTACAAAGGGTTGACCCCGCCCTCTTAGATACAAATGTTATCCAGTTGTATAGAGTAGACCCTGACCTCAGATATGTGGATATAGTGGAATACGGTGACCCTGATATAGGCGAGTGGTATACTACAACAAGGTATAGGGTAATAGATGGGAATGGGGATACTGTATGGGCAGAGATTCCAAAGGAGATATACTACTGGTGGGTATTGATGCCTAAGCTCTCAGATGAGGAGCCAAGGATGGATTATACGGTCTATAACAAATTCTGGAGGGATTATCTCTATAACTATGCAGACCCTGGCTATCCTCTGCTGAGGGATAAGATTAAAGATATTGAGGTTCTCTGGGATGGAAAGCCCCATTCCTGGGAGTCGGAGAGACCCTTTTCTGATACGATGCTTGCTGTGGATTGTGTAGCAAACTGGGTGAACTATACCATCCCTTCCATAGATGTGGGGTCGCGCAGGTATAGACAGCCGAATAATATCGCCCATACCCATGTGGGAAGGTGTGGAGAACTCCAGGACCTTTTAAATGCTGCCTCAAGGACATGCCTTATGCCTGTCCTCTCTGTATGCTGTTATCCCGGAGACCATGTATGGAATGAGATATACTCACCCCTTGATTCTACCTGGAATGAGTATCAGTGCAGCTGGGGTGGACATAATGAAAAGAAGCCAGGTCCTGCAGAGATTGGGAAAGGGCACCCTTCAAAGTATAGCATCTTTGGCTTTAGGGCAGATGGTTATACTTGGCTTGTTGATAACCATTATCACACAGACCCCTGCACCCTTACTGTATGGGTAAAGGATGCTCAGGGAAATCCAGTAGATGGAGCTGAGATAAACCTCTGGGCAAATCTCTACAATGACCCCTCTCAGGTATTTCCTGGCTCCTACTGGGGATACACAGATAGAGATGGGAAGATAGACCTCATCCTTGCCCCTTCTCATATCTATACCCTGCGAATGGATACACCAAGGGACCATCAACCAGCAAATCCTACTCAGAGCTATCTTGTCCTGGACTCTACCCAGTCTCTTCCAGGTGGACATTTTGAGTATACCTTTAATGCCTTAGATACCTTAAAAAGTCTCTCTGTAGCTGAGAGGCAGAACCCTGCTCAGGGTTCCTATAAACTTCTCATAACTTATAAGGTTCCCCTCAGGGTTCTCTATGGGAATAAATTCTGGAGGTATACGAGATACCCCTGGGTGCAGGACTATTATGACTTCAGTGACTTCCGCTCCCCGGGTGATATAGACTTCTTTATCTGTGATGAGGAGAATTATAAGAAATACCTGGCAGACTCATTCTTTGAGGCTTATACAGTTAGAAAGAGTTTTTCCTCTGATTCCTTAGAGTTTATCCTGCCTGAAGATAAGGATTTCTATATCCTCTTCTCCAATGATAAGAGGATGACCATTTCAGAGCTCCTTTATGCAAAGGTTCTTCTATATAAGAAGACAGAGACAGGATGGACTCTTATAGACTCCTGTGCCCCTGACTCTATCTATGGTATAGAGGAAAAGCCAGAGGTTGTCTGTAAGATATCCCTCAGGGTTTCTCCCAATCCTTTAGCCCACTCCCCTATAAGGTTCTCTTACAGTCTTCCCAACACCTTAAGACCCATCACCCTCTCCATCTATGACATTACAGGACGGAGGTTAAAGGACTTCTCTTGTATAAATCCTGGTTCTGGAGTTATCATTTGGGATCAGAGAGATGATAAAGGGAGAAGAGTGAGGGAGGGCATCTATTTTGCAAGGCTTACCTCAGGAGCCTACTCTGCGGTAGAGAAGTTGGTAATTATAAAAAGATAGAGGGAAAGCAGAGCTTTCCATAGGGGGTTGACAGGGGAAGCCTTCTGATTATAATTTAGCAAAAAGGAGGTTTTATGTCTATACTTCTTATCCTCTTTACCCTTATCTCATCCAATGAACAGGGGATTACCCTCCCCATTAAAAAGATGGAGGTGGTAGGGAGTGTTGCGGATGAGGTAACCATTGGTACTCTGCCAAAATATGAGAGGAAGGGTCTCTTCTTTTTCGAAGATGCGGGAGAAAACTGGGAGGCTGTGGACTCAATCTCTTATGAGGGAATAATACCCGGGGGAAAGAACTGGGTGATAGAGATAAATTCAGGGCTCAAACTCTTGACCTCTGACACCCTTTCTCAGGCCGCCCTTGATGTTATGGAACTCCTCCCTGAATGGTTAAGACCCGCTCTTAAAGCGAACTTCAAAAGGATGAGCAGCTCTCTTCAAGAAACCTATGCAACTCTTATAGAGAATGCACCTGAGAAACATAGAGATGAAGTAGCATTCTGTGTAGCCCATATAGACCCAGAGATACTTTCCAATCCGGGTTTCAATTCAGACCTCCTTCTTGAGAATGCAAGGTTGATATATGCTAATGATAGCCTGCTTAAATATGTGGAACTTGTCGAATATCCTGATTATACAACTGCAAAGTATAAAATCTCTGACCATGGTTCAAACCTACAAGAGATAGAGATCCCCTATGAGATGTATTACTGGAATATAGTCCATCCTATCTTATCTGATGAGGCACCCCTCTATATAGACCCAAAGACAGGGGGGAGAGCCAATCCACCCACTGGTAAATTCTGGAGGGATTATGTATTCAATTATCCTGATACCGCAGAGAGGACAGTATGGGATTGGGGGAATCCACCCAAAGACACGATACACGCAGGTTTTGTTTCACCTATCCTTAGAGAAGAGCTTAAGAAGGCTGAGGTATTATGGGATGGGAAGACAGATACGCTGGATGAGAGTGCCGTAGGGATAGTTACCAAGTGGATACAGGATGTTATGGTCTTCAACTCTGGATTTGGATTTGAGAGACCTATCCAGCCTGTGAGGATATACCATATCCATCTGGGGAGGTGTGGAGAGCATGCAGATATAACTGCAGCAGCTGCAAGGTCAGCCCTAATCCCTGCAAACGAGCCCTTAACTATGGCTAATGACCATACCTGGAATGAGTGGTATGATACCCAGTGGAGAGGATGGGAACCTGTAAATACTTTTATCAATTCCACGCATCACTATGACAATTGGTGGGACATAGCTCTCCCATTCAACTTCAGAGGAGATGGATGGATATGGGATGTGACTGAGAGATATACGCCCTGTTGCACCCTTACTGTTAAGGTTGAGGATGCAGAAGGAAATCCTGTGGATGGGGCAAGGGTAATGATTGCAAGCAGTGATAACAGTGGGAACTATATCGTAATAGCTGGTTGGCATTACACATCTTCTGATGGTGAGACACAGTTCATCATTGGTGATGATAAACCATACTATGCAAGAATAGATGCTGAGAATATAGGCTCCTACCCATCAAATCCAAATCAGGTTGTTCGGGTGATACCAAAGAGTGTTGCTGGAGAGCACTATAGCTGGTCCCATAGACTCACAGGTAATATGCCAGAACTCTCGGTCTCCCAAGATACCCTACCTACATCACGAGACTCCTTATACAGAGTGGAAATCAACTTCAATGCAGAGGATGAGATTGTGTATGGGAATACCCTCTTTCAGAATGAGCTTGGGGTAAAACAGAAATTTGCAAGGTTTATACCCAAAGGGAATATAGAGTTCTTTATATGTGACCCTGCAAACTTCTCCTTGTATGAGCAGGGGAAGCCCTTTAATGCCTTCTGTATAGCAGAGGATGCGGATAGTGGAAGTGTTACCTTTACGCTTCCAAAAAAGGGGAAATGGTATGCAGTTCTCTCCAATGAGGATGTAACAACAGTGGGGCAGTACTGTTCTCTTTCCTGTAGACTTTTAAGAAATATCTCCTATGGAGTTGAGGAAGGCATTGCAAGGGGTTTCTATCTCCATATCTCTCCTATTCTCTCTGGTTCTCCTGTGAGGCTTGAATATTCTCTGCCCAGGGATGCAAGAATAGCCTTGAAAGTCTATGATATAACCGGGAGATGTGTGAGAAAAATTGTAGAGGGAGAAAAGAAGAGAGGATGCCATAAAGAAGAGATTGAGGGACTCAATCCAGGTATCTATTTCATCCAGCTCTCTATGGGTGATAGGATAGAGACGAAAAAGCTAATTATGGTGAAGTAATTCTAAGTTAAGAGTTTCTTAAGGTCTTTTCTACTAATTCGCAGTCTCAATTTATGGAGGGCACGCTCTTTTAACTGCCTGACTCTTTCCCTACTTATCCCCATCTCTCTCCCTATTGCAGATAGGCTCCTGGGTGGTTTTGGAATCTCAGAGATTCCGAAAAGCTCTTTTATTATATACCTCTCTTCTTCTGTAAGTATTTTCAAGAGTTTCTTTATCTCCTCTTTGAGTTCCCTTCGTCTATGCTCCTCCTCAGGAGAGGGGAGAGAAGATTCTAATAGCCCCTCCAATTTTAGGTTAGTATCCTGCATATAGTCTATAGAGAGTTCAGACTTATTTGAGAGGAAGGCATCAGAGAGTTCACTCACATCCAGTTTCAATTCTGAGGCAAGCTCCTCCAAGGTAGGGTCTCTACCATACTTTGTAGCAACCTTTTGGTAGTTATTTCTTACCATCTGGGCGATATTTTTATGTTTTGAAGGGAGGGCTATAAGTTTCCTGTTAGCCAGGGCTGTAGTGATTGTATATCTGATCCACCAGGAGGCATAAGTTAATAATCTTGTATGTTTTCTTGCATCGTATCTATCCACAGCTTTGATGAGCCCTAAATTCCCTTCATTTATTAAATCACTTAAGGAGAGTCCATGATTTCTATATTGAAAGGCGATATGAACCACATACCTCAGATTAGAGAGAATAAGCTTCTCCCTTGCCTTCTTATCTCCCTTCCTTGCCCTCTCAGCCAATCTCCTCTCCTCCTCAGGGGTTAAGAGAGGGATTTTTGAAATCTCCTTTAGATAAAGAGCCAGAGTAGAGTCAATAGGTTTTGGGGGTGAGGTCTGTTTTGGCTCCACTATCTCATCACTCTGGTCTTACTGCTACAAAGATAGTCATATTTTCTCTTCGCACTTCAAAGATTAGGGGCTTCTTAGAATGCTTGAGCTCATTCTTTATACGGATGTAATCGTCTATATCTTTTACTCTCTGATGTTCTATCTTTGTAATAACATCCCCTGCTCTAATCCCTGCCTTATCTGCAGGACTCCCTCTCTTAACACTCACTACCTCTACACCTCTCTCTATCCCCAACTCCTCCTTCTTCCTTTCGGTAAGCTCCCTTACCTTCAAGCCAAGCCATCTCTCTACTTCCTTACTTTCCATCTTGGTTAATTCTGTAGGTCTCTCCCCGAGTTTTACCTTAAATTCTATCCTTTTCTTTCCTCTCAGGACAACAACCCTTACCTTTGTGCC
>CAZWJY010000115.1:0-6309 GCA_964634335.1 uncultured bacterium | reverse complement strand
CATAGGCTATTTGCTAAAAGGGATAGGATTCCTATCTTATAATGGCGGGTATAAATCTCTCCACTCCCTGGTAGAATCATAGAGAGGAGCCTTGCCTTATCAGGATTCTTATAGGGTAATCTCCTGAGTTCCTTACATATGAGGACTAAGGAGTCTTTGTGAGCAGATAGGAGATAATTCTCAGCCTTATCTATATCTCCTTTATAAAGGTTTACCAAACCTAATAGGGAGTAAACCTCCGGTTTTTTGAATCTATCCAAAAGGGTATTGAGTTGAGCCTCTGCCTTTAAGTAATTTCCCTGTTTAAGATAGATTTGGGCAAGGTTATACCCAGCCTGGAAGGGGAACCTTTTGAGAAGCCCTTTCAACTGCTCCACTGCCTCTGAATAGTCTCTTAACTCTTTATAACACAGTCCAATCCTTAACCGTGCATAGTCAGCAAGGGAGTCTTGAGGGTTTAAGAATATAAACCTCTTATACTCTGTAATGGCATCATAGAAGTCTTTATGAATAAATAATGACTCAGCAAGATTGAGAGGGGATATGATAGTTATGAGGAATAGAATCACTTGTTGAAGTATTTCTGATACTCGGGTTCTAAATCAGCCTTCTTTATTATCTTCTCAATCTCTTCAAGATACTCCCTCTCCTTTAATCTATTATAATCCCGTGCTGCAAGGTTGGCGCCGTATATACTCCCAGCCCAGAAGATTCCGCCCAGGATAGAGAAGAGATAGAATTTTAAATCCTCTTTTCTCTGATAGTAGTGATAGGCTAAGGCTCCACATCCTCCTATGACAAGGAAGGAGTAGAATCCATCCCCTGCCCTTCCTGAGTATACCTGACCTGCTCCAGGGATGATAGAGGATAATAGGGTAGATAAGAGCCTGCTCCTCTTAGATATATTTGAGCCATTATAAGAGGTGAGAGATTCAAACCCTTTTATCTCCTTAAATACCTCTGCCCCTTGCTTAAATCTCTTTTCTCTGAATAATGACCATCCTTTCAGAATCCTGGCTTTATAAGAGAGCTCCTCTTCTTTGAGAGAAGAGAGGATATCTCTTGAGTCTTTATAATCTCCCTTATAAAAGAGAGCCCTTGCCTTCTCATATCTACAGAGGTCAGACAGGGATGGGTTCCTTTTTTCTATTCTATCAAAAGCCCTGTATCCATTGTCATAATCTTGTAATTTCAGATATACTTCTCCCTCCATAAATTCTGCATAGTCTCTATATTCTGGATACAGGAATCTCATCCTTTTATACTCCCCCAGAGCCCGAGGATAATCTCCTTCTTTATAAAGGTAGTCGGCAAACCTGAGGCTCTGAGAGTCCACCGCAGTCTTTTTTGCAGGAATCTCTGGGGTTTTCTCTTTTGATGCAAAGATATAGTGATTCTCAACAGGGTCATAGAGTCTATCATCCCTTATCTCTGAGTAATAGGTGGGGAAATAATTCCAGGCAAAGGGGTTGCATCTCTGGAGTCTATCCGAAGCCATAAGGACTCCCCAGAATAGACCATATCTATCAATAGCCTGCCCGGCGAAATGGGAGCAGGAGGGAGAGAAATTGCATACATATCTTCCCTGGAGGGGTGAGATGAGATTCCACCAGAGGAGTAAGGAAGCCCTTGCTATTATTGCAGGTCCTGAATAACTCATACCCTGAAGAGTAAGAAGAAGTAAGAGAGCCACTCTTAAATATAATGATTTTTCTATATGGGTCAAGGGGGAAAGAGGGCATAGCATTGGAGAAATTCTTACTTTTTAAAATTTTTGAGGGAAAATCCAGAAGGGTGACCCTTGACATAACCCTTTTTATGAGTTATTTAAGATAGATGGAAAGGAAATCCAAACTCCTCCTCTATGTGCTCCTCACCTTTGGGGGGGTGGTGGTCTTATTTATCATAGGGGTTCTCTTCTTTAACTTCATCCTTATGCCTTATTTAGTCCATAGAGGAAGAGAGGTGGAGGTCCCTTCAGTCATAGGACTCCCCTTTTCTAAAGCCCAGAGGATATTGAAAGAGAGAAATCTGCTGCCTGAGGTAATATTTGAACGCCCAGATACCTTCCCTACAGGATATGTGGTGGAGGAACATCCTAAACCAGGGAGTGTAGTAAGGGAGGGGAGGACTGTAAAGCTTGTCCTTTCTAAGGGACTAAAGAGATTGAAGGTTCCTCAGCTTGAGGGTCTTAGTCTTATTCAGGCAAAAAGTATTGCCGAGAACTCAGGCTTCAGAATAGCTAAGATAGACTCTCAGGCATCTGACTCTATCCCTGAGGGTAAGGTCCTTAAGGTATTACCCCCTTCCGGTTCCTTGGTTCCTGCTGGCTCTCAATTGAGAATTACTGTATCCTTGGGTAAAAAGAATCGCTTTGAGATGCCCAGCCTTGTGGGTTTAAAACTGGAAGAGGCTGAGAAAATTACTAAGGAGTATGGTCTTGTTATAGGAGAGGTGAAGGGGATAACAGCTGAGGGTGAACCTGGGACAGTTGTCATCCAATCTCCTAAATACGGATTATTGGTAGAGAAGGGTGATACAGTAAGGCTCATCATTATTAAGAAGTGAAGGTCTCTGCTTCCATTCTTAGTTGTGACTTCTTACATTTAGAGGAGGAGATAAGAAGGGTAGAAGAGGCAGGGGTAGATATGCTCCACCTCGATATAATGGATGGACAGTTTGTCCCCAATCTAAGCTTCGGCACCCCTATTGTCAAAGCTATAAAGAGGATAACATCCCTGCCCTTAGTCTCTCATCTTATGACTATAAGACCTGAGAGGGTTATACCTTACTTTATCCGGGAATCCTTTATGATTATCTTCCATATAGAGGCTACCCAGGACCCTATCCAGTGCATCTCCCTTATTAAGAGAGAGAATAAAAAGCCAGGGATAGCTATAAACCCTGAGACCCCTATTTCTAAGATAGAAGAGTTTATCCCTGAACTATCAGAGCTTCTGCTTATGAGTGTGCATCCAGGTTTTGGAGGACAGGGTTTTATTCCTGAGGTCTTAAAAAAGCTGGAGGATGTAAAGAAGAGATACCCATCCCTAACGGTTGGTGTGGATGGAGGGGTTAACCCTGAGATTGCTAAGGAGCTGAAGAAGAGGGGAGCAGATATCGCTGTGGCAGGGACAGCGATATTTAAATCTAAGGATTATAAGGAAAGGGTGGAAGGGTTGAGAGGATGATTTATAAAGAGCTTTTGAAGAAGAGACCTGGACTATTCATCCTCTTAGACCCTGATAGGATAGAGAGGGGTGAGATAGAGAGGATAGTAGGGATGATAAATGATTCACCCACCTGTGCCATCCTCGTAGGGACGAGTCTCCTCCTATCCCCTGATTTTGATGATTTTGTCCATAGGGTGAAGAGCTATTCTAAGATTCCTATAATCATCTTTCCCGGTGGTTCAAATCAGGTCTCTAAGTATGCTGATGCCATATTCTTCTTGTCTCTATTGAGTGGAAGGAACCCCCAGTTCCTTATAGGAGACCAGGTGAGGGCTGCTCCTCTTGTGAAGAGATACGGGCTTGAACCTATCCCTGTAGGCTATATCCTTGTAGGTGCTGGAGGGGTCTCAAGTGTGGAGTTTATGAGCGCTACCCAGGCTATACCCCAGGATAAACCAGACATCATTACAGCCCATGCCCTGGCAGGCTCTTACCTCGGTATGAGGTTTATATACCTTGATGCAGGCTCTGGGAGTGAGGAAGGGGTGAGAGAGGAGATAATTGAGAGGGTAAAGAGAGAGATAGATATACCTCTTATCATAGGGGGAGGTATCAGAGAGGTCTCCCAGGCAGAATCTAAGATAGAGGCAGGGGCAGACTTTATAGTCATCGGTAATGTCTTAGAAGGAGACTACTCAAAGGTGAGGGAGTTCTCTAAGGTCTTTGAGTCCTGAAGAATAGGAGAAGGGCTACAATAAGGTTAATCATACCTAAGAGTATACAGGTCTGGATAATCCCAAATATGGGGAGGAAGAAGAGGGAGGTGAGTAAGGACCCAGCCATACCTCCGATAAGGTCTGTGGCATAAATCAGTCCTCCTCCTTTCCCTGCCTCTCCTTTCTCTTTTAGATATATCCTGCTTGATAGGACAAAGACCGCTCCCACAAAGAAGCCTGCGACTATATTCAGGAACGGGAAGAGGAACCAGGTGCTTATATTGATGAAAGCCTTTCCAGATAAAGGGGAGAGGGAGACGATGAGGAAGGGCAGGGTTATAGAGTAGACTGCACAGATAAATACAGTCCAGCCTAAGATGGATAATGGGTTCTTTATAAGATCCAGCCTCTTTATCATTAGATGGTTCCCTATAAGGATTCCCAGCATAAAGGAGGCTATTACTATCCCTATGAGATGGTATACATAACCGTATAGAACCTGAAATCCAAGGATAAGGGATATCTCAAGACCTATCCCTGCCATACCTACAGAGAATACACTCCAGAGTGCAAGCCCCTTCCCTTCTCTTCTCTTTATAGCCCCTAATAACCCTATCCCTGCGATTATCAGAATCAAGAGATAGAAGGGGAGCTTAGAGGTCTTGTAGAAGAAGGAGGCAAGCTCTTTACTGTATTGAGCTCCCCACAGGGTGAGATAGTAGAGGCAGCTTATGGGTTTAAAGGCTCTGTTTATCCTTGCACGAGCAGTCTTCATAATCCTATCAATCCACTCCACCCTTGGAGGATAAACCCTGTAAGGGATGTAGTTCTCATCTACAAATCTGTTTGCTATCCCTCTCTCTTTCAATCGGAGGGAAAGGGTCTGGGGGTCTTTTGTGATATAGGAGGAGTCCTGAGAGCCTATAAGAAAGAGCTCCTCTCCTGGAATAGGGATAATGTAAGGGAAGCTCCTCTTTAAGGTATAATAGATAGAGGCATTAAAACTCTTCTTCCTCTCAGATAGGTAATTTTCTCCAGATGCGATATGGATAAGGATGACTCCATTCTTATTTATAATCCTTCTGACATCTGAGAAGAATTCTCTGGTATAGAACCTGTTAAGGGTAAGATTGGTGGGATTGCCTGTATTTATAATCACACAGTCAAATTTCTCCTTCCTATAATTCTTTACAAAGAGCCACCCATCGCCCTTTACAATATCTACTCTTGGGTCCCTGAGGGCTTCTATATCCCTTCTTTTAAGGAACTTTTCTGAGAGTTCAATATACAAAGGGTCGAGTTCTACATAGTATACCTTCTTTACCCTATACTTAAGAATCTGGCGGATTATTCCAGATGTTCCTCCCCCTATGATGAGGACCCTTTCTGGCTCAGGGGTCTGGAGCATAGAGAAGGTGGCGAGTTCCTCTGAGGAGAGCTCATAAGGGTAGGAGAATACCCATCCGCCATTCTCAAAAAAGGAGTAGAGGTTCTCCTTTTTGGTGACTGCATATCTTGCATACTTTGACCTCCCTTTAAAGACTACATTAAAATCCCTCCAGGCGAGCCGGGTGGCATAGTCATTTATCCTGTTTATATTAAAGGTAAATACTGTCCATACTATAGCAAGGGCACAGGGTATTAAAATCAGTACCTTTTTCAACCTGAAGGCTCCTATGATTAAAAGAAGGGAGAAGAGGATGAGTCCAAGGATAAAAGAAGTGGTTTGGAAGGAGTGGAATATCTTAATAAAGATATATCCAAAGACAGCTCCTCCAAGCATATCCCCCAGCGTATCCAGAAAATATACCCTGCTTACCCCTTTTGATACTTCCTGGGTCCTCTCCTTATATAACTCGCAGGCTAAGGGAAACTGGAGACCATAGATAATGCCTAAGGGTAGAAGCAGGAGTCCTATCCAGTAGAATATCTGGAATATTCCTACCTCTTCACCTGGAAGGACCCCTAAGGTTACCCTTGTGGTTCGGGCAAGGAGGAGGATGAGGGGGATGATAAAGAAGAGGAGAATCTGGGTAAGGAGGAGGATGTGGGCTTTATTTCTCATCCTGGATGTCCACCTTCCCAAGAGTCCACTCCCTAAGGCAGGCCAGAGGAGCCAGAAGGCAAAGAATATTCCTAAGGAGAGTTCATTGTTTGAAAATACTGAGAAGAACTCTCTGATGAACATAGACTGGAGGAGAATGGAATTGAACCCGATAATTACAAATACTGCTGCCAGAGCTCCTCTTTTGGGATTCACGCTTAGAGAGTATTGGTATAATTTTCGGATTGTCAAGGTGGTGTTTTTGTATCTGTCTAACACCTGAAATTTACCCATAATTTATGGGTTTACGTTCGACCAAAAGGGCAAAAGTGTTCTGCCCCCTGTCATTGCGAGCCCCTGTGAAATAAAAGATACC
>CAZWJY010000114.1:4728-6357 GCA_964634335.1 uncultured bacterium | reverse complement strand
GAAAATAAGGTCTCTCAATCGCCTTCTTTTCTAACATTACCCAACCCCTTTAGAGGGTCAATGGTTATAAGTTATAATCTTCCAGTGGAGGAGAGGGTGAATATTGAAATCTATAACCCCCTGGGTCAGAGGATAAAGACCCTGCTTGATGAGAAAAAGCCCTCTGGTTATCACTCTCTTGTATGGGATGGAACAGATAAGTTGGGGAGAAGGGTAAGTCCTGGAGTATATTTCTCCCTTCTCAGGATAGATGGTTCCTTAAAGGTGAGAAAGGTGGTGCTTTTGAGATAAGTTTGGTCACTTACTAAGAGTGCAGGATGTTCTCAAATAAATATGATTTTAACCTATCTGAGTAAAAACATCATCCCTTAAGAGTTTTACCGTCCCATATTTTCATAACTGTTCTCTCCCGATACTTTTGAGATTCTATCAAATTCTTCTCTCAATTTTTTATACGCTTCATCCAATTCTTCTGCTTTACCTTGCAGATTTTTAAAGTGGGTGCCATAAAATACTTGCCATACTTTATCAATCTCGCCAAATTGATGTGAAAGTCTGACAAGATTGTTCCTTACTTTTTCTGCATCTTCGGAAAGTTTCTTTGCATGGACACCTGCTTTTACAAGTTCGATTTTATGTGAAAGAGTCAATGGCGATACTACCTGGACTCCCTTTTTAGTATAATCTCGTAGCATTTCAAATGCTTCATTTACTAAGAAATAGTAAACTCCTTCAGAGGGGATATAAGCAAAAGCAAACTCAGCAGAGCCCTTTTCTGGACATACATAATCATCGGCTATCTTATTGAGATGACCTTGGACATCTTTAAGGAATAGTTTTTTAAATTCTTCTCTTTCTTTAGGGTCTTCTGCATTTAGCATCTTTCCAAAATTATCCAGAGGAAACTTAGAGTCTATGCAAATAATTCCTACCGTTGATCTTATATATGCATCTGGAATCTTTCCATCAAGGGTTCTCTTTCTAATACCATACATATCCTGTGGAAGTTGGTCTGACAATATCGTCTCCAGGGAGAGTTCACCAAAGGATGCTCTTTCTGTGGGCACCCGGAGCATTTGTTCAAAGGATTTATAACTGTCTCTAATATCCTTAGCATGATTTTCCACTGCACCTATTTTTTCATCTAATCCCAGCTTTATCCAAGTGCTTGATATAGCAGCCTCAATATCCTTTGGCTCAACTCTTTTGCTTCGTAAAGTTAAAAATATCAATACAAACAAAACCGCCACAATAATTACAAGTAAGATTTCTATTATCATATCTCCTCCTTCTTAAAATTATAAACCATTTTTAAAGATTTGTCAAGTTCCTTTATGGTTGCAACTTCAAACCCCTCTGAAAGTTATTAGAATTTAACCTTGTCATTTATTATCTCCTTCTCTATTGACCACTGCTTCTAACTTCTTTACCAGATGCTTTACTGCCTCTCCATGGTGAACTACTATCTCCGGGGGCAGCCAGTTCTCATAAAAGTTCTGGTGAAGGGCAGCAGCTACAGAAAACAGAGTTGCCAGCTCAGGGTCGTTCATCTCATCCTTGAGTCTCGCCACAAATTTATACAGTTCCCCATGAGACCTAAGCTCAATGCCTCTCTTGGCAGCCACTGCT
>CAZWJY010000114.1:0-4718 GCA_964634335.1 uncultured bacterium | reverse complement strand
ATTATAAACCATTTTTAAAGATTTGTCAAGTTCCTTTATGGTTGCAACTTCAAAATAGCAACCTTCAGGGTAGGGGATGAGGAAGATCCTATTGAGTAAGGAGCTTACAGAGAAAAGAAGAGTTGCGATGTTAAATTTGTGACGGCAATTTATCCTTGACAAAGAAGAATTTCTGGTTATCATCCCTTGGTATGGGAAAGAGAAAAGAGGTGATTTAGAGTGATAGGGTTTCTCCTCCCCTTTCTCCTCATAGCAGGAGACTTAAACAATCTCTATCTCGGTTTTGGCTATTATCCCCCCCACCTTAAGGAATGGTTTAATAGTATCCTGAGAGATTATGACTTTATAGGGACATCCCTTGGGAGTGTTGATAGCCTCTTGTCTATTCAAAGGGGATTGAAGGGAACCAAGAGTCCCTGCGCCTCAGAGCTTATAGCCAGATACCCTGAGTATGAGGGGAGGGTGATGAGGATAGGTTATAATATAGAACACTGGCCCCAGACACCAGACTCAGAGAAGATAGACCCTGTAGGAACAGTAAAGAAAATCTCTGAGTTTGCCCATAAGCATAATCTTAAACTCACCCTTGGACCTGACAGGAGGTTTGATGATTCTTATGGAGATTCCATGGTTTTATATGCAGACCACTATGTTTTACAGCTTCAGGTCTTTGAATCCTATCCGGATACCTTCAAATCCGAGGCATTCAAAAGGATAAGCAGACTACGAAGGGTGAACCCTCAGGTCTTTATCATTGCCCAGGTCTCTGTATCCAGAGGGGTTAGCCTGGATACTATCTACAGGTGTATCCAGCTTATATCAGACTCAGTGGATGGGATATGGGTATTCTATACCCTCCGGGATAGTCTCAAGCTGAAGGGGCTGGTGGAGATGCTGAGACCACCTGCCTGGATAGGAGAGAGAGGGTATGGAGAGAGAGTCCTCTATAAAAAGGATGAGATTCACTACTCTCTTAAGAGGAGGTTAAGGGTGAGGCTCAGCCTCTATACCCCCTCCGGATGCTTGGTGGAGAAGGTTCTGGATAAGACCCAGATGCCTGGAGAGTATAGGGTCAGATGGAACCCTAAGGGGCTATCCTCTGGGGTATACTTCTTAAGATTAGAGCTTGGTAGAGAGGTCTTCTATCATAAGGTCGTGGTTTTGAATTGAAGGAGGAGATATGAAAAGATTTCTGTTCTTGATTTTACTGGTAGGAGGAGTCTATGCAGGGACTACATTTATGGTTCCTATGAGGGATGGGATAAGATTGGCTACAGATGTATACCTTCCTCCTGATACCAGCTATGGACCTGTCCCTTTGGTCCTCAACCGCACCCCTTATGGACGCAACCCAGGTGGAGCCTTCAGGGATTCCCTTTTTGCCCATGGGATTGGATGGGTATGCCAGGATATCAGGGGATGTGGTGATTCAGAAGGGAGGGATAGTATATTCTGGGATGATGGGTGGGGTGAGAAGCAGGATGGATACGATACCGTCGAGTGGCTTGCATCCCAGCCCTGGTGCAATGGTAAGATAGGGGTCTATGGGGGTTCAGCCCATGGAATTACCTCCTACCTGTGTGCAGGTGCACTCCCTCCCCACCTTGTGTGTGGCTTTGTTGCCCATTGCGCATCAAACCTTTATAAGCACGCTGCATTCCCTGGAGGATGTTACAGGAGAGAACAGATAGATAACTGGTATAAGCTTAGAGGGGCAGGTTATATGCTTGACTTTATCGCCGAGCACTATATCTATGACTCAACCTGGTATTCTTTAAACCTGGAGAGAAGGTTTGAGATGATGGATATCCCGTTCTATCATGTTGCTGGATGGTATGATACCTTCTGTGAAGGGAATATAGATGCCTTTGTTGGACTTCAGAGGAATAATAACCAGAAGCTCATAATAGGTCCCTGGACCCATGGGGGATGGAGGGAGAGGAAGCAGGGTGACCTCTTCTATCCTGAGAACTCCCTCTGGGATGATATACCCCCGGCTGTGCAATGGTTTGCCCATTACCTGAAAGGGGAGGATAATGGTATTGATAGAGAATCTCCTGTCCACTGCTACATTATGGGAGACTGCACAAATCCCCAGGCACCTGGTAATGAGTGGTTCGATTTTGACTCCTGGCCACCTGAGAATATTACCTATGATACCCTGTTTCTGCACCCTGACCAGACCCTTAAGCCCTATCCACCTTCAACAGATACAGGCATAACCTACTACCATGACCCAGGAGGACCCCTGCTCAATAATGGTGGGAGGAACCTTATCATCCCGGCAGGTCCAAAAAACCAGTTCTTCCAGGATATAGCCAAGCAGGGGAAGATATGGACGAGTGATGTCTTAGCCCAGCCCCTGATTATAGCTGGAAGGGTGAGAGCCAGGATATACTTAAGCTCTGACTGTGTGGATACAGATGTTATGGTCAGACTGTGCGACCTCTATCCTGATAATAAGTCCTACCTTGTTATGGACGGTGCACTTATGGCAAGGTTTAGAGAAGGGACAGACCATGAGGTCTTTATGAGTCCTGGAGAAGTATATGGGATGGATGTGGATCTGGGGAATATCGGAATAGCCTTTGCTGAAGGACATAGGATAAGGGTTGGGGTATCCTCTGCCCTCTTCCCAAGATACGAGGCAAATCCAAATACAGGAGAACCATTTCGCAAGAATACCCATACTCAGGTAGCCCATAATACCATCCATATGGGAGAGGGATACCCTTCCTGTATCATCCTCCCTGTCCTTAAAGGGCTCTCTATAGAAGAGGTGGTTTCAAAAGAGAGGTTCTCTATCTTCCCTAACCCCTTCCACTCCTACTGCTCTATCCAGGCTCCTAAGGGTGCAAGGGTGGAGGTCTTTGATATAAAGGGGTGTAGGGTAGCTGAGCTTCCTTCAGGGAGATATGTGTGGAAACCTTCAGAGGAGCTCCCATCCGGAGTATACTTCCTTAAGATAAAGAGAGAATTGAGAAAGGTCGTGTATCAGAGATGAAGGTATGCCTCCTGATTATCCTTCTGGGGTCCCAGGCAAGAATCGTATTCCAGAGTCTAAGGGATGCACCCACTGACCACCGCAAGTACTGGGAGCTATACTCTATGAGGGATGATGGCTCAGATATAAGAAGAATCACCCATAACCTCTACTGGGAGAGTCAGCCAGATGTATCCCCTGATGGTAAAAGGGTTGTCTTTGCTATCCATTATAATCCTGATTCACTAACAGGGGAGACAGACCCAGGTTGGGAGATTGCGGTAATGAATATTGATGGCACAGGACTTAAGAGGCTCACCACCAATGAGCACCTTGACTGCTGCCCTCACTGGAACCACGATGGGACAAGGATAGTCTATGTATCTGGTAAGCATAGGGAGGATGGAAGCCTTCTATCCTTGGATATATATACGATGTCTCCTGAGGGAGAAGAGGTGGTAAAGCTTACAGATGCTATGCCAGGGGAGTTCTATGCTGACCCCAGCTTCTCCTTCTCAGATAAGGAGAGCAGAATCCTCTATGTCTACTGCCAGCAGGGGGTTACAGGCTGGGATATCTGGATGATGAAGGAGAATGGGAGTGATAAACACCTCATCCTTTCCACTGATGATACCTACCTTGCCTATCATGACCCTATGTTCTCTCCCGATGACACAGAAATGGTATTTGAGGCTATGCTGGATAGGGATGGGAATCATGGGATTCCTGTATACAAGATATTCACTGCAAAGACCGATGGTTCTGGTATCAGACAGATTACAGACAGTGATGACGAGACAGATGTCTATCCCCAGTATTCACCAGAAGGGGATAGAATCCTATACTTTACCTGGGAATGGAGGGGTTATTTTGAGAGGAGGGTGAGGGTGATAGATACCTCAGGGGTAAATGAGAGGGTCCTCTCTACCTTCTCTCCAGAGGTCTATCCCACCTGGTATCCAGAGGCTTCAGGTATTGGAGAGGCTCAGGACTTTGAGGAGGCTTCTGTATATGTATACCCCAACCCCTCATCTGAGGGGGTGGAGCTGAGGTATAAGGTCCCCTTCTCAGGTTATACCCTTCTTGAGGTCTATAACTCCAGTGGGCAGAGGGTAGAGAGGCTGGTGGATGGGTTAAGACCTCAAGGGATTTACACGCTCTGGTGGAGAGGGGAGGGGGGTGGTGTATACTTCTGCAGGCTCAAGGTAGGAGATAAGACTCTGGATATAAAGAAGATTGTGCTCCTTAAGTAGACTTGACTTCTGCTCTTTTTTTATTAATGTATAAACAGAAGGGGGTAGAATATGACCAGAAAGGTTATCCAGAGGGAAGCATCTGGGAAATACAATTATGGGAAATAGATGTGGGGCAAAATATATTATGATTAGGGATAATGAAGATGGAAAATCTATTAAAGAGATGAAAATGAGAGCTGCAATCGAGAAGATTTTGATTATAGTCCCAGCGAGCTTGAGAATACAATGGCAGGATGGGCTTCTTAGATTCTTCAACGAGCACTTTATTATAGTCGATGCTGAACTTGCTCCTGAACAGGAAGCGACAAAACGCTATCAGTTAGTGGAGAAACTTGCTCTAATAAAAGGAAGAAGGAAGGGAGAGAATATCAGGTTAACTGTAAATGAGCGGCTTACAAATAAACTTGAATATGCAGCAAAGGGGATAGGGGCAATAAGCCATTATGAGATTGATGGAAAAGAGATTGAAAGATTTGGAG
>CAZWJY010000113.1:4688-6364 GCA_964634335.1 uncultured bacterium | reverse complement strand
CTATAGGATTCCATAGTTTATATCTTCCAAATGCTTTCTCTCCTCCTGCCCATTTAAAAAATAAAGTCGGGAAATTAAATTTTATAGGAGTTTGGCATTTCATCATTGGGGCGACGAAAATGACTTTATTTCCTCTTTTCAGAAGATTTTTTATAAAATCTGGAATGAAATTACCCCCTATGGGATTAACATCTGTAGGATAACAATGAGCAAATACACAGAGCCTCACGAATATCTCCTATCTATAATATCTCATTTCTCTTCTTTAAACCTATCCTCCAATCTCCTTATCTCCTGGAAGAGGGTGGCGATGGATTCTCCTAAGAAACCAAGAGCAAAGAGGGAAAGTCCTGCAAGAATGAAGAGAATGACTAAGTATAAAAGGGGACGGAAACCTATATTCCTAAAAATCCTTAAGTAGAGGGCTATAACTCCTGTCACCAGACCCAAGAGTATAGAGATGCTACCCACAGAGCCAAATAGAAGCATAGGCTTTTTTACAAAAGTAGTCTGAAATTTCACAGCTATCAGGTCTAAAACCCCTACAGGAATCCTCCAGAACCCAAACTTTGACCTCCCATATTTCCGAGGATAGAGATTTACCCGCACTTCCTCTATCCTATAACCCTCTTCATAGGCAAGAACTACCATATATCTATGCCAATCCCTTCGCAGAGGAAGCTTCTCTACTACCTCTTTTTTAAAAGCCTTGATAGAATTCAAGTCATGCACAGGAACTTTGAAGAGCCACCTGGAAAGAGTATTGTAAATCTTGGAGACGAATCTTTTTTCATATCTGCCTTTTTTCCAGCCTGTCACAATATCTGCTCCATTATAAATGGGTTTGATAAGCCTTGGAATATCCTCAGGGTCATACTGGAGGTCAGCAGGGAAGAAGATATAGATATCCCCTTTGGCTACCTTAAAACCGGAGATAAGAGCATCTGTTATCCCCCTGTTCCTCCTATGTCTTACCACTTTAATAAAGGGATACGCTTCCTGAAGATTTAAAGACCTCTCATAAGTAGAGTCTGTGGACCCATCATCCACAATAATCAATTCACACTCGAAGTCGTTTTTCTCTATCATCTTCTTTATCTTCTCTACCAAAAGAGGAATATTCTCCTCCTCATTAAAGGCTGGAACAATAATAGAGGATTTAAGTCTTTCCACAGACTCATTATAGGAAAAGGTCCTTGAGTGTCAAGCATCTTCCCTATTGACATAGGACAAATTTTAGAGTATATAGAGAATAAAAGGGTAGATATGTATGTTGATAAGGAATTGATAAAATTTTTAAGAAAGAGAGGTTGAGAGAAATTGCTTTTTCTGATACTCTTTGTTAATTCTTTAAGCACGGGAATTGTAAAGGGCTTTGTATCCGATGGCTCTAATGGAGAAAAACTACCCTTTGCCAATGTCTATCTGAAAGGGACTGAGATAGGAACTTCAACAAATAATAAGGGGTATTATATCCTCCAAAATGTGCCTGAGGGGAGATATAGAATAGTAGCTTCCTATATAGGTTATGAAGAGTTTGAAAGGGAAATAGAGATAAAGAGGGGTTCTGTAATTACCCTGAATATAGAGCTTAAGCCAAAACCCATCACAGTTAAGGGGATAAAAGTGACTGCCCAGAGGACAAGGTTTGAAAGGAGTGTGGAACCTTCAAGAGT
>CAZWJY010000113.1:0-4678 GCA_964634335.1 uncultured bacterium | reverse complement strand
CTTTGAAGCTGACCTTATAAAGGTCATCCAGCTTATGCCCGGTGTAGTTGCTATGCATGATTTATCTAATAAGCTGTATATCAGAGGAGGAAGCCCTGATGAGAATCTTGTCCTCTTGGATGGAATTACTATCTACAACCCATCTACCCATCTATTTGGACTCTTCTCTACTTTTAATCCTGATGCCGTAGCCTCTGCAGAGCTCTTCTCAGGAGGATTCCCTGCTAAATATGGGGATAGACTATCTGCAGTCTTAGATGTAACTACCAAGGAGGGGAACTCAAAGAGATTTACAGGTGAAGCCTCAACAGGACTTGTGACCTCTAAACTTCTCTTAGAGGGACCAATCCCAAAAGGCTCTTTTCTGTTCAGTGGAAGGAGAACATACTTTGACCTTATTGTATGGGGGTTTTCAAAGATTTTAGGGATAGACATCTCCCTCCCCTATTACTTCTATGATGGAGTAGCAAAGGTAAATTATAACCCATCTATGGATAATAGGTTCACCTGGGCAGGTATGGGAGGTTCAGATGTGATTAGTATATCAGAAGAAGAGACAAATGAGAAGATCTCCCTTAGATGGGGAAATCAGGGAACCTCCCTTAGATGGAGAAGAGTCCTCCATCCTAAACTCTATGGAGAGATCCTGGGGGCTTTGAGTAACTTCTTCACCAGATTCTCTTACAAAAGCGAAGAGGAGAGTGCATCCATAGGTCAGGATATCATAGACTACACCCTTAAGCCAGATTTTAACTACTTCCCTTCAAAGTATCATACTGTAGATTTTGGCTTTGAGACAAAAAGGATAGAGTTTTCTGAGTTCTGGAGATACAGTGGAGAGGATACAACAATGGAGGAGAATCCACCCCCTCTCATCCCTTACACATTTACAGGCTATCTCCAAGATAAGTGGGAGATAAATCCCATACTCTATATACAACCTGGTCTGAGATTTATCTATTACAGTGTAGGAAATAGATTCAGAATAGACCCAAGACTTGGTCTAAAATATCATTTTAGAGCTAATACTGCCTTGAACTTTGGAGTCGGGAAGTATAGCCAGTATCTTGTTACCCTAAATTCCCAGGAGTCCTATTTCTCAATATTTGATTTCTGGACCCCTGTGGACCAGTCTCATAATCTTCCCACCGCCTATCATATTGTTCTGGGTATTGAACAGTGGATTGGAGAGGGAGAGAGGCTTACTATTGAGGGGTATTATAAGAAATATTACGACCTTTTAATACCAAAGGATAATCCCCTATTCTTCAGTTTCCCCTCGGAAAGCCTTAAAGTAGGGGATGGATACTCCACTGGATTGGATATCTTCTTAAGAAAGTCTTACAAAGACCTCTATGGTTGGATAAGCTATTCCTTAGGATTTACCAAAAGGAGGGTAAATGGGAAAACCTATTCTCCAAGATATGATAGAAGGCATAACTTTAATATTGTGATAGGTTCTGTTATTCCTGAAAGGATACCCTTTCTAAGAAAGGCAAAGATAGACCTCCGCTGGTATTTTGCCACAGGATTACCTTATGCAGGTTTTCTGGCGAGGTATAGGAGATACTATTATGACTTTAAAGAGGATGAGACCTGGTATTGGTGGGAGTATATAAGGGGCTCAAGAGATGCTTATCGCTATCCACCTTCTCATAGACTTGACCTCCATCTTGAGAAGAATATAGAAATCTTTGGTATTAATGGGAGCTGGTATATTGATGTCATAAATGTCTATGCCCATAAGAATGTCATCCTCTATGACTGGGTATACGAAGACTTTCAGACAGGTGAAGAGTTTGACCCTCCCAAGAGAAAAGAGGTCTCCTTCCTTCCCTATGCTATCCCATCTTTTGGGATAAATATAAGATTCTAATGAAAAAAATAATCTCCATTGCTCTTCTGGTTCTCCTGTGGAGTTGTGAAAAACCTCCCTCTGAGGAGTATAAACCCGAACTGAATATATTCTGCCTCTTAAGAACCAATGCGAAAGAGCAGCGGGTAGAGGTATCAAGGTCCTATAAGATGGATGAGCCTTCGGATTATGACTTGGAAGATGTAATAGTAATACTCTCAGGAGACAATTTTACCGATACCCTTATACCAGAAACCGATACACCTGGTATCTATAAGGATAGCGTCGAGATTAAACCCCTTCACACCTATCACCTTCTGGTATCAGCAAAGGATATGGATACAGTAAGGGGAAGAACTTCTGTGCCAGGAGATTTTGAGATAATCTATCCTGAGGAAGGAGATACTCTCAGTAGTGCAGGAGATAGTGTGGTTCTAAAAAAGAGTGAGAAAGCAAGGGGATATTATATCATAATAAGTATAGAAGGCACAACATATTCAGGTTCTTATAGCTGGACAGAGTCCCAGGATACAACTCAGGATAGTTTAGTATCCTATCATATTCCTACTTGTTTTCATATATGGGAGTCTGGGTCTGGTTCAGGAATTATTAAAATCATTGCTATGGATACCAACTATTGGAGCTATCGCCATAAGTGGGACTGGGAGGAAGAAGGTATAAGGCTTCAGGAAGGGATTGAGGGAGGATTGGGGGTTTTTGGCTCAGCAGTTGTGGATTCTGTAAGAATATTTATAAAAAGAGAATAGATACACCTATCAAGCTATAATTAAAAAACGCTAATCCTTTCAGTAACCTTTATAGGTCTCCCTTCCTTTTCTGAATGCCTTGAGGTTGAGTTTTAGATACTGGGGCTTTATTAGTCTCCGCATCGCCTTCTTCCAGTTATCATAGGATATATCCAGGAAATTAGATAATGCCCCCAAGAAGATGACATTCTGGACCCTTGGATTTCCCAATTCTGTGGCTATCTTATATGCAGGAAGGATAGAGTAGTTCCTGGTAATTCTTTTTATCCTCTCCTCTATATCAGCTGGATATTCTGCTTCCTTTGCAAGAACCGATAAGGGAGGGAACCTGAATTTGTCAAAGATTACCATCCCCTTGGGAGAGAGAAAGTTTATATACCTTAAGGTCTCCATCTCCTCAAAGGATAGTATAAAATCTGCCCTACCTTCAGGGATTAAAGGGGAGTATACCTTATTGGAGAATCTTATATGACTCACCACACTCCCTCCCCTCTGTGCCATCCCATGAACCTCTGCCTTCTTTACATCATAACCCTGATTTAAGGCAGCCTGGGCTAATAGGTCAGAGGAGAGGAGAATCCCCTGACCACCTACTCCACATATTAGAACATTCATTCTATAGCCTCCTTTGGGCATAGCTCTGCGCATAACCCACAATCTCCAAAACAGAGATAGGGATTTATCTCTGCCTTATTGTTCTTATCATAAGAGATGGCAGGGCATCCTATCTTTAAACAGATTCCACAGGAGATACATCTCTCTTTATCTACTCTTCTGGGTTTCCTTTCTGATTTTACAAGAAGAGAGCATACCCTTCTGACTACTATGGCTATGGGTTTTGGGGATTTATAGGCATCTTTTATTATCCTTTTGGTCTCTTTATAGTTATAAGGGTCTACAGTATACACCTCTTCAAATCCAGAAGCCCTTAGAATCTTTTCCAACTCTATCTTTGGTGCATATTCTCCCTTTGCATTCTTCCCTGTCCCTGGATGGGGTTGGTGTCCTGTCATTGCTGTGGTGAGGTTATCGAGAATGATAATCATTGGATGGGATTGGTTGTAGATTACATTCACTGCCCCTGTTATCCCTGAATGGAGGAAGGTGGAATCTCCTATAACTGCTACTATCTTGCTCTTTGAGGCATTTGCCTTCTCCAATCCATGAGCCAAGGTGATGGAGGCTCCCATACATACACAGGTATCCATCGCATTCAGGGGTGGATAGGTCCCTAAGGTATAGCATCCTATATCCCCTGTAATTATGGGTTTTGGATGGAGTCTTGATAGGATATAGAAGATAGGACGATGCGGACAGCCAGGGCATAAAAGAGGAGGTCTTTTGGGTATCTCTGGGATATATTTTTTATACTCCCTTCTCTTTACCCCGTATTCCACTAATGTGGGGTTGAGTTCATCAACTCTTGGTATATACTCCTTTCCATAAACCTTAAATCCCAAAGCCTTTACCTGATTTTCTATGAAGGGGTCATTCTCCTCCACCACAATTACCCTCTTCACTCTCTTGCAGAACCTT
Source organism: uncultured bacterium (assembly GCA_964634335.1). Lineage (GTDB taxonomy): Bacteria > Hydrothermota > Tepidihabitantia > CAYHGV01 > CAZWJY01 > CAZWJY01. The sequence continues at coordinate 520 of CAZWJY010000113.1, read as the reverse complement.
TTGACAAGTCCATCTGGAAAGGGATAGACCATAGATAATTTTAGGAAAGAAGCCTCTGGAAAGGCTTCTTTTGCATACTGGTAAGCCACACCATCGGCAATAAATCCCAACTTCTTAGAACCCCATTCTATCCTGTTATAAGGGAATTTCGCTGAGTATTCCTTCACCTTCTTGAATCTCTCCTCTAAGGAGTAGTGCCTGGGTTTGGCATAGCTGGGAAGGAGGTTTGCCTTTTCTATATCCTTTTTGTATCCCTTATTTCTCCTTATCTTCCTTGGGTTCATCTCTACTAAACTCTTGGAATGGGAGATTCTCGTAGTCAGCCTTACAAGGACAGGTATATCAAACCTCTCGGATATATCAAAAGCGAGTTTAGTAAAATCCTTTGCCTCCTGAGAGTCTGAGGGGCAAAGGAGAGGGAGTTTTGCAGACATTCCATAGAACCTATTATCCTGTTCGTTCTGTGAGGAGTGTAAGCCAGGGTCATCAGCAGTTACAATGACAAGGCCCCCTCTCACAC
>CAZWJY010000112.1:0-6437 GCA_964634335.1 uncultured bacterium | reverse complement strand
GGAGCTATCAGGGTGATGGTGGAGGAGTCTTTTCCACTTATATAGGTGAACTCAGAAGGATATGTCCAGTTATACTCTAAGGGGTCATTATCGAAGTCTTCAGCCTCACAGGTTATGTTTACAGTATCTGTTGCGTTGACTGTTGATGGAGATATACCCTTTATCTCTGGAGCGCGATTTCCAGGACATCCTATATATACGGCTGCAATAAGTCCAGCCAGAAGGACTGCCCATACCTTCTTCATACTAAACCTCCTTTCTCTTTCTATTCTCCCTCTTTTTTCCAAAACTACCTCCTTTTTAACCTTCACCATTATAACAATAGTTCTATTCTCTGTCAAGTATCTCATCTCTGAATTTTACTCATTTTTCAATAATTGTCAAGCCCTTTGATGACCTCTCTCAATCTCTCAATCCTCTTCCTCAACTTCCTTGCCCTCTCCTCTCTCTCCTCTTCTCTTTTTAAAATCTCACTACTCCTCTCCAGTGCAATATAGGCATCCCTTTCCTTCCCCAGTTCCTTATAGCACTGAGCTATATGGTAATAGAGAAGGGAAAGACAGTAATAGCAGTCTGGCTGTCTCTTCTCTATTAAAGGGATGAGGGATTTATATGTCTTTAAAGCATCCCACCATTTATGCATAAATGTATCACAGGTAGCAAGGGTCCATAAAGAAAATCTTGCATCTGGATACTCTCTACACAGCTCCTTTGCCAATCCCAATGCCTTTAGAGGTTCACCATTATATAAATACATCCATACAAGAGTCTCCTTAGCTAAGGTCTTTGTGAACCTTCCTCTCTCCATTGCCCACTTTACCTTCTTAATGCCCATCTCTTTATGATTGTTCACAAAGGGTAACCAATCAAAATATCTATCTAAGAAGCCCATTGCATAGTCATATACGCCTAACCCAAGATAGGCATCAAAAAGGGTGGAGTCCATTTTTAGGGCTAAAGAGAGCTGTGCTACCGCACCCTTCGCATTCTTAAGGGCTTTGATTAAATCCCCTTTTCTTGCCCATCTTGTAGCCTTATAGGATAGGGCAGAACCTTTTATGAAATGGAGAAAGGATTTCTGCCTCCTGCCTATACTCTTCTCTAATAGTCTATCCGAGAGAGAGACTGTGGTATCCAGCAGTGCAAAGTATCTCCCCTCAAATCTATCTGTAGAAAAGTCCACCATATATCTATCCAATAGGAACCCCTTAAAAAGATAACCCAAAGGGGGAAACTTATCACATAGGAGAGAGAATAGGCTATCTGCCTTCTCATAGTCTTCCCTGTATAGATGGTCGAGTCCCTCATCTATCAAGGGTTGTATATTTTCTAAGGGTCTTATAAGACTTATGAAAGATAATATAATCAGCAGTTTCACATCTATATGGTAGGGTAAGTCAGATTAAATCTATACCTATAATAGATACGGAGGGCTATAAAGATTAAGAAGCTCAGGATTAGGAGAGGAGGAAACCTCAAGGCTATGAGAACCCCTAAACCATATACCCCAATTCTGTAAGCCTTTTTGCTCATCTCTTCAGAACCCCTTTTTATTGCCAGGATAAATCCTGGGATGGAGACAAGCGAGATAATCCCTGCAAAGGGGTCTTTAAACAGGATAGAGAAAAATATGGCAAGCAGGAGAAGGAGAAGAGCAAAGATAGAGGTTTTGAAGACCCCTAAGAAGACTCCTGTGGTTATCTCTCCCACCTCTCTATCTCCTTCAATATCTGGTATAGTGGTATGGAGAAAGATCGCTCCTGTGGCAAAGATATAAGGAAGAGAATGTAATAACCCATCCTTGGATATGGTTCCAAAACCTATCAAAAAAGTGATAAATCCATAACCAAGAGAGTTGAAGGTTAAGTCTAAAAAGGGTCTGCCCTTAAAAGTAAAGGGAGGGAGAGAATACAAAATTCCCATACCAAAAGTGATAGTCCATAAAATTAGATAACCCCTTCCCAAGGAGATGCCTGTGATAAAGGAGATTCCAACTAAAATAGAAAAACATATCCATGCTGTAGGGATAGAGATTATCCCCTGTGGCAGGAGAAACAGCTTCTTATTTCTTCTATCAGACTCTATATCAAAAATCTGGTTGAAGACATATACTCCAGAGCAGAGAAGAGAATAGGAGATTAAAACCCTCCAGAATTTTAAAGGGAGGGAGAGGGTAATTCCAAAGATAGACTCTCCACTTCCCCAGAAATAGCCTAAGAATAGAAATATCCATACAGGGAGGAGTAGGGAAGGTCTGAGAAGGAAGATATAGTCCCAGATTAAAGCCCTTTTCACAACCTCTCCACTACATCTCTAATCACTCTCTCTACCCCTTCTTCTATGGACTGGGCTACCCTTTTATAGACCCCATAGGGTTTACCTATAGGGTCCTCAATCTCCTTTATCTCTCTCTTTGGATAGGAGGCCAGAAAGAAAGTCTTTGAACCATTCTCCCTTTTAAAGGAGATGACCCTCTCATAGTGTCCCTTCTCCATTACGAGAATAAGGTCTGCGCCATCTATAAGTTCAGCATTTAATGGAGTAGAACGATGCTCAGAGATATCTATCCCATAATCCTCGGCTATTCTTATAGCCTCCTCTGGTGGTAGATTGCCTGATATAGCTGAGGTTCCAGCTGAATATGCGAGGACTCTCCTCCCCTTTGCCTTCTTCTCCAAAAGGGCTTTTGCTATAGGACTCCTGCAGGAGTTCCCTGTGCATACAAAGAGGACTGTAAAATAGAGAGAGGGTGAAATTTTCACTCTCCCCTTTATCTCTTCCTCAATCCTAAGGATAGGGACTCTCCCTTTGCGTAGAACAATGGGTGGTGATGATGTGAAGTCAACAACTGTGGAAGGAGGACCAGATAACTCACCCCCATCTATAAGTAGATCCACCTTTCCGGTGAATACCTCTTTCAGTAATCCTGGTGAAACTATCTCATTCTCCCCGGTAAGATTGGCACTGGTAGTAGCTAAGGGGGTTTTGAGATTTTCTAAAAGCTTCAATATAAAAGGGTGGTTAGGAATCCTCACCCCTATCTTACCCTGGGGAGAGATGAACCTTCTCTTCTCTCTGGCATAAAGGACCAGAGTAAGGGGACCCGGAATAAAAGTCTCCATAACTCTCTCTGCGGCAGCACTTATATCCTTTGCATACTTGAGAACTTCTCCTCTATCCCTTAAGAAGAGGGTGAGGGGTTTTATAAATCTCCTCCCCTTTATCCTGTATATCCTCTCACAAGCTTCAGGAATATCATAAGCCACGGCAAATCCATATACAGTGTCAGTAGGGATAATTACTACCCCCCCTCTTTTTAATACCTTTACCGTCTCTTTAAAAAGGGAGGGTTTAGGTCTCTCTTTAAGTTTTAGAACCTTCACTCTTTAATATCCTAAAGGCATAAAGGGCAGCATTCCGTGCACCACTCCTCCCTATACCCATCACAGCCACTGGAACGCCCTTTGGCATCTGAACCATTGAAAGGAGAGAGTCAAACCCTTTAAGAGGTGAGGAGGGGATGGGAACTCCTATCACAGGAAGGTCTGAGAATGAAGCTATAAAACCTGGTAGATGAGCAGCATATCCTGCTAAGGCTATGATTACCTTTATACCCTTCTCTCTGGCTGAGAGGGCAAACTCCCTTGTCTGGTCTGGATCTCTATGGGCTGATAGGATAAAAGTCTGAAAGGAAATCCCCAATTTTTTTAACTCCTCTACCACCTCTTTTGCATACTCCTCATCAGAGGTAGAACCCATCACCACTGCAACCTCTACCCTATTCACCCTTTATCCTTCTTATCCCTTTATCTCCTATATCTCTCCTATAATAGATTCCCTCAAATTCTATCTCCTTTAAAGCATTGTAAGCCTTCTCTTTTGCCTGCACAAGGTCTGTCCCTATCCCTGTTACTCCCAATACCCTTCCACCACTGGTATAGAAGGTACTATCTCTCTTTTCTGTTCCAGCGTGAAAGATAAGGACATCATCTCTATGATAAAGGTTACCCTTAATGGGTTTACCCTTCTCATAGGACCCGGGATAGCCTGAGGAAGCGGCCACAACACACAGGGCGGCATTATCTCTCCATTTCAGACTCTTCTCTCTCAACCTGCCTTCCCTACATGCATAGAGGAGGTCTAAGAGGTCATTCTCAAGAAGGGGGAGGACAGGCTGGGTCTCAGGGTCTCCAAACCTGCAGTTGAATTCCAAGACAAAGGGTCCATCCTTGGTCACCATAACCCCTGCATATATCACTCCTTTATACTCTATCCCCTCTTTTTTAAGGGCTCTTAATAGAGGTAGAAAGACTCTCTTCTCTATCTCCATTTCCATCTGATTATCTATGAGGGGTGCAGGTGCATATGCCCCCATCCCCCCTGTATTTGGTCCTTTATCTCCATCATAGATAGGTTTATGGTCCTGGGAAGGAAGGAAGGGAAGATAGGTCTCTCCATCAAAAAGGGCTACAATGGATGCCTCTTCACCTTCTAAGAAATCCTCCACCACTACCTTCTCTCCTGCCATCCCGAAGCATCTCTCCACCATAATTTTATCTATGGCATCATAAGCCTGAGATAGGGTCTTAGCCACTATACTCCCCTTACCATAGGCAAGACCTGATGCCTTGATAACCCAGGGACCGCCTTTTGAAGATATGTATCTTTTTGCATCTTCAGGACTGGTAAAGACTTTAAAGGATGGGGTAGGGATACCGTATCTACTCATAAGTTCCTTGGCAAAGGCTTTATCCCCTTCCAGCCTCGCACCCTCCCTTTTTGGTCCTAAGATATGAAGCCCCTCTTTTTCAAATTCATCTGCTATACCTAAGGACAAAGGGATTTCTGGTCCTACAACAGTAAAATCTATCTTCTCCCTCTTTGCCCATTTTACTAATGAAGGGATATCCTCAGGTTTAATATCCACACCTATAGCCTCTTCTCTTATACCACCATTACCAGGCGCACAGAAGATTTTGACCTTAGATTGAGAAAGCTTCCAGACAAGGGTATGCTCCCTACCCCCTGCCCCTATGACTAAGACCTTCACTTCTCTTTATATCCTGCAGCCTTTAAGGCATTACTCCATTTCCCACCGAAGTATCTACGGGCAGCAGAGGTAAGCCTTGAATCTACATCCTTAGCCTTCAAACTTTTGCCCTGTGCTATCAGTTTCTTTATCTCCTCTATCACAAGGGGTTTACTCCAGTATCGTAGCTTCCTTATCTTATCATAGTCAAGACCAGCCTTTGTAAGAGCCATCTCCCAGCTACCGAAGAGACGCTCAGCAGCGGCATAGACTACCCTATCATAACTCTTTACCCCAGCAGTATTTATAGGTCTACCCTCCTCCAGATATTTTTTTATCCTCTTCAACACCTTCTCCCTTGTCCAGCGGGTGAACTTCAGGGTCTGAGAGTAATCTATACCTGATGCCTCTATAGCCTTTGGCCAGGTTCCAAAATATTTACACCCTGCACTCACCAGTCCCCTTTCAATAGACCTCACATAATCAGCAGAGATCTTTTTATCCCTTTTATAGATTTTCCTTATCTGCTCTATCACCTCTTCCTTTGTCCACCTCTCCTTGCGCCTGATCTTCCTGTAGTTCAGTCCTGCCATAGCGATAGTATTCCCCCAACTACCAAAGAGTCTTCTTCCAGCGTAATAGAGGGAGGGTTGATGTCTACTCACATACCCTGCATGGAGATAACCTCCTTTAGCATAGGTCTCTTTGATAGTAGAGAGAATTTTCCTCTTTGACCATCCCCTCCTGACCTCATCATAGTCTATCCCTGCTGCCTCTACTGCTTTCCTCCAGCTCTTGAATCTCTGTAGCGCCCTGTTTATAAGCTTAGGGTTTATCTGCCTTATAGTGGTATAACTCAAGTCCTTATGGGTCTTAGCCAGTTTCTTTATCTCTTTTATGATTCTTTCCTTAGCGTTCTTCTCTGCCATAATGGAAATATTTTAAAGAAATTTTTGGAGATTTCAAGGGGCATATCTGCTTATCAGTTTCCTTAAAGGATATGCCCCTGATGTCATACCCCAGATGACCTTCTCTGGTAATTACCACCGCATCTGACCAGGCACTATATCTCTTGCTACTATACCTCAAAAGTAAGAATAAACACCATCTCTCCATACTATAATCTATATCCCTTTCTCTGATTTGTCAATAGGGGAGGGATATAACTTAATAGTTGCGTTCTTTGAGAAAAGGGGATAGTTGACAATAGGAGAGATTGAGAGTATATTCCAAAAAGGGGGTAGAATGAAAAAGTTCCTTTTTGCTATTATCGTCCTCTCCTCGATAATCGGATGTGGGAGGAAGGTATCTGTCCCTCTTGGGCTCATCCAAAATATATCCAGAAGCAACTACCCTGATGCTAATGGTGTTATAGTCTTTGATTCTACAAAGGTGGACCTTGAACCCT
>CAZWJY010000111.1:0-6481 GCA_964634335.1 uncultured bacterium | reverse complement strand
GGAAGGTTGCCTAAATCAGGTTTCTCACTCTTGTAACTTGACTTTTCCTTTATATGAGTAAGCTAAGGAGTGAAGATTTTTATATCAGCAGGTGAACCGTCCGGAGACCTCTACGGAGCCCTCATTGCTAAAGAACTTAAAAGGTATGCCGATATCTCAGGGATAGGAGGAGAGTTAATGAGGGAGGCTGGAGTGAAGTTGATTAGAACTATTAAAGGACTCTCTATCCTTGGGTTTAATGAGGGTCTGCTATCTTATCCAAGAGTAAAAGGAATCTTTAATGAGATCCTCCATTACCTTTATAAAAATCCTCCGGATATCCTTATTCCCATAGCCTTCTCAGAATTTCATCTCTTCCTTTTAAGAAGACTCCCTTCCATAAAGACCTATTACCTTGCACCTCCTCAACTCTGGGCATGGGGAAGGTGGAGGAAATATTTTCTCAAAGGTAAGGTAGACAAGATAATATGCATCCTCCCTTTTGAGCAGGAATTTTTTGCAAAGATGGGTATAGATGCTGTATACTTTGGTAACCCCCTCGTAGATTATGTAAAGGCTAAGAAACCTAAAATAGAAATCCTCAAGGATTATAGACTGGGCTCTGATACCAGAATTCTTACCCTTATGCCCGGCTCTCGTAAGGAAGAGATTCACCATCACCTTCCGCTAATGCTTGAGATTTTTAATAGATTAAGGAGAGATATTCCTGATATAGCAGGTTTTGTAATAATGAAAGATAGAATCTCCTCTGATAATAGACTCATCTATACTGATAAGGATAAATATGACATTATGGCTTCCTCTGACCTCATCCTCCTTGCTTCGGGCACAGCCTGCTTGGAGGCTACCATTCTTAATGTCCCCTTTGTGAGTATTTACAGGCTCTCCCCTATCTCCTGGATTCTTGGAAAGATTTTAGTAAAACTCAAGTGGTTCTCCCTTCCTAATATTATCCTTTCTAAGGATGTAGTCCCTGAGTATATCCAGCCCCAATTTAAACCCCTCTACTCTCTAATTCTCGACCTTCTCGAGAGCCCTATAAAAAGGGAAAGAATCAGACAGGATTTAAATAGGGTTAGAAGACTCTTGGGACCCAAAGGCGCCATAAAGAGGATTGCAGAATTTATTACAAGAGTCAGCCCAGTCTGAGCCCAGCATCTATTGACATTATAGGGATAATGGATAATTTTAATAATGGGACGGATCGACCCCCTGGCTAAAATTCTTGGGCTTTTTATCCTCCTCTCCTCCCTCTTCTTTATCCACCATCCTTTAGAAATCATTATCTCTTCGGGCTTTATCTTACTCTTCATCCTTCTCGTATCTTTAAGAGAGACCCTCATCTGGCTCAAAAGGGGTCTATTCTTTATAGTCCCCATACTTATATTTAATACCCTGTTTAGAGAGGATGGTCTTATGGTAGGTCTTCTTCTCTCTTATAAACTCTTCCTCGCTATAATCTTAGCCTCCCTCTTTTCTAAATATACACCTATCCAGGAGTTGATTGTAGGTATCTCCAAGATATTAAAATTCTTCCACATTCCGGAGAGAAAGTTATCTCAAAGCCTCTCCTTTACCCTTTTCTTTATCCCCCATTTATTTAAAAGATTCAAGCATCCAAGGGATCTCTTTTCCCTGCCTACATCTATTGTTAATAGTCTCAACGAAGTTGAGAAGATAGAGCCCATTCTTAATAAAGAGCCTATGCCCCTTGATGGGAAATTTTGGATTCTTATCCCTTCCTCCATCTTCCTTCTCTTCACAATTCTCTACCCATGAGAAATATAAGGATTGATATAGAGTATGATGGAACAGAATACTCAGGATGGCAGTATCAACCGAATAAGAGAACCATTCAGGGAACAATAGAGGAAGCCTTGGAAGAGATATTCAGGGAAGAGATAAAGATTATCGGTGCTGGAAGGACCGATGCAGGTGTCCATGCCTTATGCCAGGTAGCCAATTTCAAGATAGATAAGGATATACCAATAGAAAACCTGAGGAGAGCATTAAATAGCCTTTTGCCCCCAGATATCTTTATAAAGAGGGCTATGGAAGTCTCTATGGATTTCAATGCTCGGTATGATGCCAAGAGTAAAATATATGAGTATAGAATATTACAGGGGAAGTCTCCTCTGCGTCGCAGATATGCCTGGGAATTGAGCTATAAATTGAATTATGAGAAAATGGAAGAGGTAAAGGCAATATTTCCTGGCAAAAAGAACTATGGATTCTTCTGCCAGCTGTCAAAACCAGCTATAGTAGATGTGAGAGGGATTGGGTTGACAAAGAAGGGGGATGAGATTATACTCAGAATAGAGGCTGATAGGTTTTTGTATAAGATGGTGCGTAGAATTGTAGGAGCTTTAGTAGATGTGGGGAGGGGGAAGATTGGGGCAGAGGATATTGTTAGAAGCTTTGATAAAGGACCCAACCCCTTCATCACAGCTCCTGCTAATGGTCTCATTTTAGTAGAGGTCAAATACTAAGGGGGTGAAATGGAACTCTATTTAGATACAGGAAATATTCAGGAGATAAGAGAGATAGCATCCTGGGGAATCCTGAGTGGGGTAACCACTAACCCCACCCTTCTATCTAAGGAAAAAGGGGATTATAGGGAGATTCTTAAGGAGATATGTAATATTGTTAAGGGACCTGTCAGTGCAGAGGTCTGGGCAAAGGATGTAGAGGGGATGGTAGAACAGGCAAAGGACCTTTCCCAGATAAGTGAGCATATCGTAATTAAGATACCTTGCATAGTAGAAGGGATAAAGGCTACAAAGAGGTTATCCTCTCTGGGGATAAGAGTGAATATGACCCTTATCTTCTCTCCGCTCCAGGCACTCCTTGCAGCCAGGGCAGGGGCAAGCTTTGCCAGCCCATTTGTAGGAAGATTGGATGATAGAGGACACCAGGGGATAAAGATAGTTGAGGAGATTGTGAAAATATATAGGAACTATAACTTTTCTACTAAAATTATCTTTGCCAGTGTAAGACATCCCTACCATGTGCTCCAGGCAGCCCTTATGGGAGTGGATATCGCTACTATCCCCTATAAGGTCTTTGTAAAATTGATAGACCATCCCCTCACAGATATCGGACTTGAGAGATTCTTGAAAGATTGGGAGAAAAGAGGAGAACTATCATAACTAAAATCTTATAAGATAAGGACTTAAGAGTTTAATATTACCTTTTAGTTTAACTTAACATCTTTATTCAAGTTGGGGATTCTGCTCTATATCTCTATCTCCTCCTCAGGTTTTGGTCTTTCATACAGAGGGTATCGTCTAATCACTACCCCTTCCACCTCATCCAGATTCTTATACTCATCGCTGGCTCTTATAAGCTCAATAGAGGTAGGTCCTCTTCCAGGTCCTAAGACTGTAATTCTCTTCCCCATTTTTGACAAGAAGTCTATCAAAGGGACAAAATCACTATCCCCACTTATAAGGACTATTTCATCTAAATGGGGTGCTAAAGCAACAGCCTCCAATACCATCTCCACATCCATATTAGCCTTAAAACTCCCATTAGGACGTTCCTTGACTCTTTTGGAGAAGACCCTGAATCCCATAAAGGAGAGAGCATCTATAAGCCTCAACCGTTTATCATCATCCTCTTTATAGGGGATGAAGGCTAAGAATTTTACCTCATTAATCTTAGCGTTATAGGTCTTTAGAATATAGTCCTTTAGAATATCGTAGCGCACCTCTCCCCCCTGTCGCTCGAAAGTCTCTTGAATGTTTTGCACATCAATAAAAACACCCACTCTGACCATCACTACCTCCTTTCTAATAAAAGAGTATATCTTATAATTCCCTTTCGTCAACCCTGAGCTATAAAGCTCTTCCCTTATCATCAAATAGATGAATCTTATTAAAATCAAACCCTACCCTTATCCTCTCTCCAATTGAGCAAGCCTGTTCTCCCTGAACCACCACCTTCTCCTCTCCTATCCTTATATGGATATAAAAAAGATTTCCCAAATTCTCAATAAGTTCTACTGTTCCCCAGATATCTCCCTTTCCTATGGATATATCTTCAGGTCTTATCCCTAAGGTTAACCTTCTCCCTTTATACCTTATAAAATCCTCAGGCAGTTTCACCCTGATCCCCCCTTTAAAAAAGAGGTCTTTGTCCACTATACCCTCAAACAGATTCATAGGGGGTGTGCCTATGAATCCTGCGACAAAGAGGTTATCTGGCTTCTTATAAAGGGTCACAGGGTCTGCTATCTGTTGAATAACCCCATCCTTTAATACCACAATCCTATCTCCCATAGTCATAGCCTCTGCCTGGTCATGCGTAACATAGATAACCGTAGACTTCAGCCTCTTATGAAGGGATAGAATCTCTGCCCTCATCCTAACCCTAAGTTTGGCATCCAGATTTGATAAAGGCTCATCAAACAGGAATACCTTTGGGTTACGCACAATCGCCCTTCCCAGAGCTACCCTCTGACGCTCCCCTCCTGATAGCTCTCTCGGATATCTATCCAGGAGTGCGGATATTCCCAGAATATCAGCCACTTCCTCCACTTTTTCCCTTACCTCTCTCTTTGGATATCTCCTCACTCTTAAAGGGAATGCTATATTGTCAAAGACCTTCATATGGGGATATAGGGCATAGCTCTGGAATACCATTGCCACATCCCTATCCTTTGGGGGGATGGGATTTAAGAGTCTCCCATCAAGGTATATCTCCCCTTTTGTGGGCTCTTCCAGTCCTGCTATAAGCCTTAATATTGTAGACTTACCACAGCCAGAAGGACCCACAATTACAATAAACTCCTGTTCTTTAACTTCTAAATCCAAGTCCTTTACAGCCACAATCTTACCGAATCTTTTTGTAACTCCCTTTAAGATTAACTTCTTCATCACTTCACTGCCCCACTCAAATATCCAGCCTTTACAAACCTCTGAATAACAAATACCATACCTATAGCTGGGATGAGCATAATAGAAGAGATAGCACTGGCTATCCCTACATTTCCATAGACTGAGTAATAATAGACAAGAGGGGGAAGATTTCTGTTGGTTATCTGCAGGAGAAGGGAATAGGTGAACTCATCCCAGGAAAGGATAAAGGAGAGTATGAAGGCAGATGCTATACCAGGTTTTGCTAAGGGAAGAGTTATCCTTAAAAATGCGGTAAGATAGGAACAACCATCCACAAGAGCCTGCTCCTCCAATTCCCTTGGGATGGTCTTAAAGGTAGAGTAGGCGATAAGGGTAGTAAAAGGGAGGACAAAGATAGAATGGGCAAAAACAAGACCTATACCCTGGGGATGATTATAAAGCCCTAATCTTATAAAGATTATAGCCAAAGGGATGGCAAGGGAGATGGATGGAAAGGTTCTGGTAAAGAGGACAACCGGTATGCCCTTGTGTCCGAGCTTCGGAGCCCTTGCAATCGCAAAACCAGCAGGGATACCTATCAAAAGGGATAAAATCGTAGTGGAAAACCCTACCCAGATGCTCAGATAGAAACCATTGAGGATACCCTTACTCTGAAAGAATAGTCTAAAATTCTCTAAGGTTATCCTATGAGGAACTATACTTAAAGGCCAGCTTAAGGACTCAATATCAGGGGTAATCGCCTGCTTAAAGAGTAGCCATACAGGAAGGAGATTCACTATACAGAGCAGAAGAATAAAAAGCCATACAGACCTCTTCATATCTCTTCTCTCTTCCTCCATATCTTCAAATATAGATAGGAGAGGCTCAGCATCATAAGTGCCAGGATTAATCCTGCTCCATTTGCTATCTGGGCATTGGAGTAATCATTCCAGAAGTGGTAGGCATAGGTAGAGATAAAGGGTGCACCTTCAAAACCTGTAAGGACAAGAGGGGTAGCAAATATCCTGAAGGCATCTATAGAGCGCAGGATAAGTGCACTTATTATAAAAGGGGTAAGGAGGGGCAGGGTTATCTTTCTAAAGATACTCCATCCTGATGCACCATCAATCTTTGCAGCCTCATAGAGTTCTTTTGGGATACTCTCTATTCCTGATAAAAGTATAAGAAAAACAATAGGGGTAACCCTCCAGGCATCAGCAAGACCTATCACTACAAGGGATAACCAGCTTCCAGGTGAGAGCCAATTTATTTGAGGAAGTCCTATTCCAAGAAGCCCAGAATTGAGATAGCCATGCTCTGCAAATATAAATCTCATTATAGTCAAGAAGACTATTTCTGGAACAGCAAAGGGAAGAATGGCTATAGTTCTTACAGTTCCTCTCAAGAAGAACTCCCTTGACACAAGAAGGGCGATCCCCAATCCAGCAATAAGCTCAAAAATCACACTTCCCACAGGCACGATGATATTATTCCTCAGGGCTATCCAGAACACAGGGTCTTTTAAGATAAAACCAAAATTACTCAAAGTAAACTCTCCTGTCTTTGTAGTGAGAGCCATTCTGATAGCATAGAGGGAGGGGTAAAAGAAAAACAAGGAGAGGTAGAGAATAAGGGGCAGGATA
>CAZWJY010000110.1:0-6503 GCA_964634335.1 uncultured bacterium | reverse complement strand
TCTCTCTCTGTTCTATAATAAGAGAAGGATAGCGGTCTTAGGAGATATGAAAGAGGCTCTTTCATATCTCCTAAGACCGCTATCCTTCTCTTATTATAGAACAGAGAGAGAACCTGAAATGCAGACCTCATTGAATAGGGGTTGGCATTATAAGCATCATTAATTATGGTTATCCCTCTCCTCCTATATATCTGGGTGCGCATAGGTTCAGGCTTCATATCCCTTAATACTCTTCTCCAGAGACTATCCCTCTTTCTCTCTATCAACTCTGCACAGAGCAGGGATGCCAGGCTATTATAGACATTATGCAAGCCAAGGAGCCCTATCCTGTACTCCTCCCCCTTTATCCAGAATCTTGTGGACTCAGTTCCCAGTTCTATCCTTTCAGGTCTTAAGTCTGCAGGCTCATATATACCAAAGGTATAGATGTTTCCCCTCTTTCTCAAATCTTTAAGGAGTCTATCATCACCATTTACAATCCCCATCCCCTTATCTTTTAAATATTCCAAGAGCTCCAGTTTTGCCTCTCTCACCCTCTCCATATCTTTTAAGAATTCCAAATGGGCAGGACCTATATTTGTTATCACCCCGATTTCAGGGTCTGCTATCCTGCATAGCCTCTTTATCTCTCCTTTACCACTCATCCCCATCTCTACCACTGCTATATCATGACTCTTCAGTTTTAAGAGGGTAAGGGGTAGACCTATAAGGTTGTTGTAGCTGCGGGGACTCTTCAATACCTTATGGTTGATAGATAAGAGAGAAGCTATGAGGTTCTTCGTTGTAGTCTTCCCGTTGCTACCTGTTATAGCGACGACCCTTACCTTAAATTTTCTACGATAATAGGCAGCAAGGTCTCCTAAGGCTTTAAGGGTATCTCTTACCAGAATAGTGGGTATATTATCTACCCTCTTCTCTGCTATACATACCACAGCTCCTTTTTTCTTAGCCTGTAGGAGGAAGTTATGCCCATCAAATCTCTTCCCTTTCAAGGCAAAGAATGCCATCCCCTTTTTAATAGTTCTGGAGTCACAGCTTATACCTTTAACCACCCCTCTCTTCACTCTGAAGGGGGTCCCTTTCACTACCCTTATCAACTCATCTGTTGTAAACATCTCCTCACCACCTCTCCGTCATTAAAGGGGATTCTCTTATCTCTAATCACCTGATATCTCTCATGCCCCTTTCCAGCGATAAGGACTATATCATCTCTCTCTGCCTCTTCTAAAGCCCTGCATATAGCCTCTCTCCTGTCTATTAGTATCTCATAATTATTCCTTAAAGCCCCTTTCTCTATATCCCTGATAATCTCCTGGGGTGGTTCTCCCCTTGGGTTATCGCTTGTAATAATCACATAATCTCCATACTCTGTGGCTATCCTGCCCATCTCTGGACGTTTCTTCTTATCTCTATCCCCTCCACAACCAAAGACCAGGATGAGTCTCCCTTTCTTAACCCCTTTTAAGGCAAGGAGAGCATTCTTCAGGGCATTAGGTGTATGGGCATAGTCTATATAGACAGAGTATCCCTTAGGTGCAATAATCCTCTCCATCCTTCCCTTAGGGTTTTTAAAATTCTCTGCCCCTTCTTTTATTCTATCTAAGGGGATTTTTAGAATATGAGCCATAGCTGCAGCACAGGCAAGGTTGTAGAGGTTGTATCTGCCTATCAGGGGGAAGTCTACTCTTATGATATCCCCATCCATATTCAGTTCTACCAGCATCCCTTCCTCTCTTGGCTTTATAAGAGTGGCTCTAATATCTGCCCTACCCTCTATTCCATAGAAGACCTTCTTAGCCTCGGTCTTAACCTCTCTTGATACAGGGTCATCCGAGTTCAGGACAGCAAAACTATCCCTTTTTAGATTCTCAAAGAGCTTAAGCTTTGCAGCCTTATAATCCTCCATAGTCTTATGGAAGTCCAGATGGTCCTGGGATAGGTTGGTAAAGGCAGCCTGTCTAAAGGATAAGCCATAGACCCTGTCCATAGACAGGGCATGGGAGGATACCTCTAATATGGCATACTTCATCCCATTATCTATCATCTCTTTGAGGAGTTTTATTATGACAAGACTCTCAGGTGTAGTATTTATCCCCTGTATCAACCTCTTCCCTGTAAAATAGCCCAATGTTCCTATTATGCCTGCCTTATATCCTGCAGTCTCAAGGATAGTCTTTAGCAGATAGGATGTTGTAGTTTTACCATTTGTCCCTGTTATACCGATAAGTTCTATCCTCTTATCAGGGTATGAATAGAATCTCTTAGAGATAGTTGCAAGGAATTGGCGGGGGTGGGGGGTGAGGACAAAAGGGACCCCTATCTGTTTAAGGTTTCTCCCTGCTATCGCTCCTGCTCCTCTCTTTATAGCCTCATCTATATAGAGCTCTCCCCTCTCAGAGAGGGCTACGAAGATATATCCTTTCTTGACTTCTCTTGAATCAAAGGCTATCCCTTCTATCACTACCCTCTTACCCCTGATAACCTTACAGGGTATATCAGCCACCAGCTCTTGCAATAGCATATTGGGGAATCTTTATAATCTCCTCAGCAATCTCACGGAAGAGGGGGCAGGCTATCTGGGATGCATAGTAGGGAGATTTTGGTTCATCCAGGACTACATAGATAAGAAGGGATGGGTCATCTTTGGGAAAGAAACCTACAAAGGAGGCGATGACCTTCTCCTGCGAGTATCCACCCTCTACCGGTTTCTGGGCAGTTCCTGTCTTTCCACAGACCTCAATGCCATTAAGGGCAGCATTCCTTCCTGTCCCTCTCTTCACCACCTCTGAGAGGATCTCCTTTAGAATCCTGCAGGTAGAATCAGATAGAGCCCTTCTTATGGAGAGGGGTCTCCCCTTATATATGACCCTTTTATCCTTCTCTATCCTCTCAATTATATAGGGTCTTAGATATCTCCCATTGTTGGCAATAGCCAGATAGCTTGCTGCCAGTTGGAGGGCAGTAACTGTGAGTCCCTGACCAAAAGCCATATTTGCCAATCTAAGCCTTGTGAGTTTATCCGGCTTATCTATCTTGCCCCTTGCCTCTCCTGGGAGAGCAACCCCTGTCCTCTCTCCAAACCCCAGCCTCCTTATAGTCTCATAGAACCATTCAGGCTTTACCTTTAAGGATAATAGAGAGACTCCCACATTACTGGAATGGACGATAATTCCAGAAAAGGAGAGGTCAGGGAGTCTATGGGCATCAGTTATATTATGCCCCCCAATCCTTATATAGCCTCTTCCAGTATTAAATACCTTTGATGTATCAAAGAGGTGATGCTCAAGGCAGGTAGCAGCAATCACATGTTTAAAACAGGAGCCTGGCTCATACTCATCCTCTATGGGATAGTTTCTCCATAACCTTGGGGGGTAATCGGTATAATGGAGGGGGTCAAAATCTGGATAACTCACCAGAGCTTTTATCTTACCTGTAGGAACATCAAGGACTATACCCATCCCCTTCTTACAACCCAGAGAATCAACAAATCTCTTAACCTTTTCATAGGTTATATTTTGAATATCTGCATCAAGGGTGAGATATACATCTGCTCCAGACTTTGGGGGGATACTGGGATAGGATGGGTAGTGAAACCCTTTTCCTAAAGCATCCCTTTCTAAGACTGCCCACCCCGGTTCTCCAGAGAGTAGGGAGTCGAGTCTATATTCAAGACCTGATAGACCGTGGTCATCCTCACCCACAAAACCTAAGAGGGTGGAGAATGACCTCCAGGGATAGAACCTTTTTGTATCCTCTACCACTACTATGGCATTTGAGAGTCTATATTTCTCCAGTTCCTTTTTTAACTCCTGGGCAATTCTATAATCTATCTTCTTTGCTATCCAGAAGAAGGACTTCCTATTCCTCAATCTATCCAGGACCCTTTTATAAGGGACTATCTTATATTTGGAAAGGATTTGAGCTGCTTTCTCTTTATTGGTTAAATACTGAGGCAGGGCATAGATAGAACTGCAGGAGAAGTTTAGAGCCAGAATCCTTCCCCTATCATCAAAGATGAGCCCCCTTTGAGGAGGAAATACTATCTTCTCCTGATGCACCCTTTTTGCTAATCTCTTATATCTCTTCTCCCCCAGGACCTGTAAGGAGAACCCATAACCCAGAAGTCCTAACCATATAAGCCAGAAGAGGAATTTTACAACCCTTAACCTCGTAATCTCACTCATTGAAGACCATCCCTATCTTTATAGCCTTCTCCTTTATGTAGTTATAAGAGGTAAGTTTATCTATCTCAGTCTTAAGCATTAGATACTCCTCTTTCAATCTCTGATTCTCCCTTTTAAGCCTCTCATTCTCCTGGGTGAGTTTAAAGGAGAGGGAGTGTTGCCATATATAGAAGAGGAGGAGGAAGACAAGGAGTAAGAAAAGGAGGACCTTTTTCATAATCTCTCAGCCGCCCTCAGTTTTGCTGACCTGGACCTTGGATTCTCCCTTATCTCCTCAGGTGTTGGTCTTAAAGGTTTCTTGGTAAGGAGTTTCAAAAGACCCTTCACCTTATACTCCTTAAAGGTGTTCTTTACTATCCTATCCTCTAAGGAGTGATAGGAGATTACTACAATCCTTGCCCGGGGTAGGAGACTCTCTATCGCCTCTTTTAACCCCCTGGATAGGGATTCAAGCTCCCTATTCACTTTAATCCTGAAGGCTTGAAATACCCTGGCTAAGGATTTCTTGACCATTCTTCTGGGAACTACCTTGCTTATAACCCTCACAAGGTCCTGAGTAGTTTGAATCCCCTCTCTATCCTCAAATATCCTCTTTGCAATGGATGAGGCATAGGGTTCCTCTCCATAGTCTCTCAAGACTCTTTCAATCGTCTCACAGGAAGTCCTTTTAATCACCTCCTTAAGAGGGGAGCCCTCCCTTGGGTTCATCCTCATATCTAAGGGACCATTAAGGGTATAGCTGAACCCCCGCTCCCTTGAGGTCAACTGATGTAAGGAGACCCCTAAGTCAAAGATAACCCCTGATAGACCTTCAACTTCTGCCTTTCTCAGGATTCTCTTAAGATTTATAAAATTGTCGCAGAATAGGAGGCACCTATCCTTAAAGGGTTTAAGTTTAAGAGAGGCATAGTCAATAGCCTCAGGGTCTCTATCTATACCCAGAAGCCTTATCTTTGGTGAAGACTCAAGGATAAGCTCACTATGCCCCCCACCACCAAGTGTAGCATCTAAGAAGACCCCCTCCCTGTTCTGGGGTTCTAAGAGCTCTATCACCTCACTCCTCATCACTGGGTAATGGAATATCACTCTTACCTCTGTTTAAGAACCTATCCAAGGTCTCAGAATCCTCCTCCTGATGTGCCTCTGACTCTTTTAAGAACCTCTCATAGACCTCAGGGCTCCATATCTCAAAGTAGGTAATATTACCTGTAATGATTACCTCGGTCTCAACCCTTGCATACTCTATCAGATGTTTTGGGAGCATAATTCTGCCTTGAGAGTCAATGGCTACCTCAGTAGCACTAAAGGTGCGGCGCCGCCTAAACCTTCTGTTTGACTTTTTATAATAAGGCAAGGCTAAGAGGATATCTTCCTCAAACCTTTCCCATTCCTTTAATGGATGGACCTCAATCTCACCATCATAACCCTTGACAAGAACAAGAACCCCATTCTTTGACGATAGGAGAATCTTCCTGAAGGGATGAGGTATCGCTACCCTACCCTTGTGGTCCACAGAGTGCTTGAATAGCCCCCTAAATCTTATCTTCTTCACCACAATCTCCCACTTTTCCCCACATAATAGAGGAGAATAAGGGATTTGTCAAGGGGGTTATAGGGTTTTATTTTGCGTTTGTAAGTCTTTTATTTACAAGGGATTAGGAAATTTTTAAAAGCATTAAAAATAGAAGGTATTGGGGAAGGTGGAAGGTTCTCACAATTTTTGCTACTCTATTATCTCTTTAATAAAAGGGAGGAATCTCTCCTTAATCCTCTGGTCAAAGACCTTAAACAATACAAAGGTAGTAAAGAACCCTACAAATCCACAAACAATAGAAGCAGACTCCTTCCTCCATACCCACTCTCCAATCCCTACCCCTATGAAGAAGAAGACTATGGGAAGAATGTAGAGTAAGAAACTGGCAAGAAGGCTCCTCTTATATTCTATAGCGATTCTTACCCTATCCCCTCTCTTAGCATTCTCAGGGTTCTTAACCTCTATCTCCCTCTTCCCGCTCATCCCAAGTCTGCATATCTCTCTGGCAGCGCATCCCTCGCAACTCCCCTCAGGGACAATCTCTACAAGGGCAAAACCCTTCCAGGTCTTTGTCACTACTCCTATCTCCTCTCTCACTCTCTGGTGTTCCATACCCCATTCTATAGAAAAATCTAACCCCTGTCAATATGAGTTTCGTAGACTGTGCAGGAGGACAATCTTTCTTGTGGTGGTATACTCAGGGGTCAAAAGTTCCAAAAAGTAGATGCCCGCAGGAACACTCTTGCCAGAAATATCCCTTCCATTCCAGATAGCAGTATAGTAAC
>CAZWJY010000109.1:0-6505 GCA_964634335.1 uncultured bacterium | reverse complement strand
AGATAAACAGAATCCCCTTTTACAACAACATTCTTATAATTTACAGATTTCAGGGTCTCTCTTATCTCTGAATCTGTAGGGACTCTGTATCTTCCTGTATAGAATCCCCAGAGTTCCTCCAACGGATAGACAGTAATATCAAAGGCTCCGTCAGTAATCTCTGATATATACAGAGCCTTCTCAATCATCCTCTTTAAATCAGAAGATACAACCCCTTTACCTTTTCTGTTTAATCTAAAGACTTCGCTCTCTTGGCTAAAAGTAGAGGTGATGGAGTCTATCCTTGCTATCTCCTTAAAGGCTCTATCTATCACCCCCTTAGCCCTCTCTTTCTTCATCTTATAGACTTTAATCCTCACATAAGTTCCCAAGAGCAACCTTGTCTCTTCATACCCTTCAGGTCTCTTGCAGAGAAGAGAGAGGAATAGGAGGAATAGAAGGCTTACCTTTCTTCTCATTTTTAAAGATTAAGGTGGATGTCTGAGGTTGTCAAGGATATTATACCAAAGGAGCTTGACAAAGGAGAAATTTCCATTATATTTAAATCTATGAAGACATCTCTATTAAAGAGAGAAGAGGTGAAGAGGGACTGGGTCTTAGTAGATGCCTCTGGGCAGATTCTGGGGAGATTAGCATCTAAAATTGCCAGAATCCTTATGGGTAAACATAAGCCCACTTATACCCCTCATATTGATAGTGGAGATTTTGTAGTGGTATTGAATGCCTCCAAGATAAAGGTAACAGGGAAGAAGCTAAGGGATAAGATATACTACCATCATTCAGGTTATCCAGGAGGATTAAAGGAGATAAGGCTTGAGGAACTTTTAAAAAATCATCCGGAAAGGGTTATCTATTTAGCAGTAAAGAGGATGTTACCAAAGAATAAACTCCAGGCTAAGAGGTTGCGTAGGCTTAAAATCTACTCAGGCTCAGAACATCCTCATCAGGCTCAAAAACCTATCCCCTTAGCCTTATGACGAGATATTTTGCCACAGGTTCAAGAAAGACTGCGACAGCTCAAGTCTGGCTCTCTGAAGGGGAGGGGAAGATTCTTATAAACTCTAAGAATGCAGAGGACTACCTATGCCGCTTTGACCTCCTCCATACCCTCCTTACCCCTCTTGCTGTAGTTGGACTTAAAGGGCGCTTCGACATCGTCTCTAAGGTAAGGGGAGGTGGACTATCAGCCCAAGCTTCTGCCATCGCCCTTGGAGTGGCAAAAGCGCTTGTAAAGTATAACCCTGAACTTCGTAAACCCTTGAAGTCTGCTGGATTATTAAAAAGAGACCCAAGAAGAAAGGAACGAATGAAATACGGTCTTGCCAAGAGGCGTAAAAGGTTCCAATGGACAAAGCGATAGTTACGATAAAAGACCTACTCGAGGCAGGTGTCCACTTCGGACATAAGACAGCTGTCTGGAATCCAAAAATGGAGAGATTTATCTTTGGGAAGAGGAACGGGGTGCATATAATAGACCTGGAGAAGACCTTAGAGAGAATTGAGATAGCCTATCAGGCTACAAGGAGTATAGCAGAATCAGGGAAAGATATACTCTTCTGTGCCACTAAACATCAGGCAAAGGATGTGATAAGAGAGGAAGCAGAGAAGTGTGGTGCCTTCTATGTCAATGAACGATGGGTAGGAGGACTCCTCACCAATTTCTCTGTCATCTCTCCAAGACTCCTAAGACTTGCAGAACTGGAGCGAATCCTTAAAGAAGACCCCTTATCTTCCTTCTCTAAAAAGGAGATAGTGAAGATGAAAAGGGAGTATTCAAAGCTTCAGAGAATCTTCTGGGGAGTAAAGGATATGGAGAGATTGCCCGGGCTTATCTATATTGTAGATATTGTTAAAGAGAAGACCGCTCTGTTAGAAGCGAGAAGGTTAAAGATCCCTGTTGTGGCTATCGTAGATACTAATGCAGACCCAGAACTGGTAGATTACCCTATCCCTGGAAATGATGATGCAATGAAATCCATAAGGCTAATCACCAGTATCATAGCCCAGGCTGTGGCTGAGGGTAGGAAGGTATTAGAAACTCAGGAGGAAGAATGATAGAGAAGATAAAGGAGTTACGGGAAAGAACAGGGAGTGGAGTTCTGGCTTGTAAACAGGCTTTGATAGAAGCCAATGGAGATATAGAAAAGGCTATAGAGATCTTGAGAAAGAAGGGTATTGCCAAGGCAGAAAAGAAGGCAGCAAGGAAAACAGCAGAAGGGGTAATAGATGCCTATATCCATCCTGGTGAGAGGTTAGGAGTTCTGGTAGAGGTAAATTGCGAATCTGACTTTGTAGCAAAGACTAAGGAGTTTAAAGCCCTTGTCCATGATATCTGCCTGCAGATCGCTGCTTCAGACCCTCTTGCTATATCAAGAGAGGACCTCTCACCCGATATAATAGAGAGGGAGAAAAGGATATACGAGTCCCAGGTAATGGCATTGAATAAGCCACCAAAAGTTGTAGAAAGGATAGTTCAGGGAAAATTGGAAAAGTTCTACACAGATGTCTGTCTTTTAGAACAACCCTTTATAAAATCGCCTGAGAAGACGGTGGGGGAGTATATAAAGGAACAGATTGCCAAATTTGGAGAGAATATAAAAATCCGTAGATTTTCCCGATTTAAGCTTGGTGAATAGGAGACCTATTTATAAAAGGGTCCTGTTGAAATTGACGGGAAGGGTCTTCAGTTCTGAAGAGGATATTAAAAAGGCAGTGCAGGAGATTGAAGAGGTCAACCTCCTTGGAGTAGAACTTGGAATAGTAGTAGGGGGTGGGAACCTATTGAGAGGAAGGAGCGCAGATATTTTGGGGATGGATAGAATTACAGCAGACAGGATAGGTATGCTTGCTACTTTAATCAATGGACTCTTATTAACCCATTTTCTTGAAAGGAATGGGACTCCTGTAATTCATCTCTCTGCCCTCCCTGTGAAAGGGATAGTAGAGGGGTTCAGCCTTGAGATTGCAAGAAGAGCTTTGGAGGAGAAGAGAGTAGTTGTCCTTTCAGGAGGGACTTCACACCCCTTTTTTACAACAGATACGGCTGTAGCACTCCGAGCTTGTGAATTGGAGAGTGAAATCATCCTGAAGGCTACTGATGTAGATGGAGTTTATTCCTCTGACCCTAAGAAGGACTCAGGGGCTAAACTTTATAAAAGGGTCTCTTATAAAGAAGCGATAGAGAAGCAACTCAGTGTAATGGATATCACAGCATTCACCATCTGCCAGGAAAGGAATATACCCATCCTTGTTTTCAATTTCTATAAGAAGGGAAATTTGAGAAAGGTCCTCTTAGGAGAGAGAGTAGGGACATTAGTAGGAGGTGAATGATGTTAGAGGAGATTTATAAAGAAGCAAAGGGAAAGATGGAAAAGACAAAGGAACTCTTAAGCCAGGAACTTCTAAAGATACGCACAGGAAGGGCTTCGCCTGTAATCTTGGAAGGGGTAAAGGTTGAATACTATGGGACTGAGGTCCCTCTTCGCCAGATAGCCTCCATCTCTGTTCCTGAACCAAGGCTTCTGGTGGTTCAACCCTGGGATAAGAACGCCTTGCCTGATATAGAAAAGGGGATATATAAGGCAGGTCTGGGACTTACACCTCAGAATGATGGGAATGTTATAAGGATAAAAATCCCTCCCCTTACTCAGGAGAGGAGAGAAGAGCTTGTGAGACTATGCGCAAGACTTACTGAAGATTCAAAGATAGCTATAAGAAATATAAGAAGGGATGCAAAGGAGAAGATTAAAAGGCTGGAGAAGGATAAGAAGATCTCTGAGGATGATGCAAGGAATGGGGAGAAGAAGCTCCAGGAGTATACGGATGAATACATAGATGCCCTTGATGAACTCTTGGAAAAGAAACGGAAGGAGATACTGGAAGATTGAAGACAGAAATTCCAAGACATATCGCGATTATTATGGATGGTAATGGAAGATGGGCAAAGAGACAAGGACTACCAAGGGTTATGGGTCATTACCAAGGGGTGGAGAGGGTGAGAGATATAACCAGAAAATGTGGGGAGTTAGGGGTAAAGTACCTAACCCTTTATACCTTCTCCACTGAAAATTGGCAACGTCCGGAGGAAGAGGTGAGAGAGATTATGTCCCTCTTAACAAAGGTAATAAGGAGAGAAGAGAAGGAACTTATGGAGAATAATGTTAAGCTTAAGGTAATAGGAAGGATTAAAGACCTCCCAAAAGAACCGAGGAGGGCATTAAGGGAGCTTATAAGAAAGACTTCTAATAATACAGGACTTGTCCTTACCCTTGCCCTATCCTATGGAGGAAGACAGGAGATTATTGATGCTGTTAAAAAGATAAGAGGCAAAAGGGTCAGTATAAAAAATTTCAAGAATTATCTCTATGACCCAGACCTCCCAGACCCTGACCTTTTAATCCGCACAGGTGGAGAGATGCGGATATCAAACTTCCTCTTATGGCAGATTGCCTATTCAGAGTTATACTTCACAAAAACCCTATGGCCTGATTTTAGCAAAGAAGAACTATTAAAGGCTATTAAAGACTACTCCTCAAGGGAGCGGAGGTTTGGGAGAGTCAGAGCTTAAGAGAAGAATCCTCACCTCTCTGATTATAGGTAGTCTAATCCTTCCAGGGGTATTTGGTCCAAAAATTCTGCTCCTTATCCTAACCCTTTTCTGGATTTTTATGGCATTAAGAGAGCTTCTCCATATCTTCCACTTAAAGGGGAGAGACCTGAATCCTATTTTAATGGTGTTCTTAACTCTTCTCCTTCCCATCTCCTTCTATCTCCATCTCCCTATCATTTTTATTATCACAGGGGTAATTTTTGTAATTACCATCTATTCCCTCTCCTCTCCCACCTCTTCTATCTCTCTCTTCTCCTTATCATTATTTGGGATATTCTATCTTGGCTGGCTCCCTTCCCATCTCATACTATTAAAAAATTTAAATATCTCTGTCTGGTATATCTTCTTTCCCTTTGCCCTCACCTGGATAAACGATACAGCAGCCTATGGGATAGGGGTATGGATTGGGAAGCATAAGCTATTCAGAAAAGTCTCTCCCAAAAAGTCAATTGAAGGAACCATAGGGGGTATATGTTTTTCCATAGGTTCTGCCATAGGTTATGCCAGGCTCTTCTCCTTAAAGGGTTCTCCCTGGATATATCTTTGGGTAGGGTTTTCCCTAAGCCTGATTGCACTCTTGGGTGATTTATTGGAATCAAGCCTGAAAAGGGAGGTAGGGTTAAAGGACTCTTCCAGGTTATTGCCTGGTCATGGAGGATTCTTAGATAGAATAGACTCCCTCCTATTCACTATCCCCTTGTTCTACTATCTTTTAAAATATCTCATTCTATAGGGTTTCAGTAAAAGGCTTAAAAATCCATCCAATCCGTGGTTTCTAAAGTTGCTTGACATAACCAAGGATTCTGGATATATTTAAATTATGGATTATTTGAGAAAGCCGAAGCTGTATCTGGAAACCTCAATCTTTGGATTTTATTATAACCAACGAGAAGTTAACCGTGCTAAAAGGGAGGCGACTCAAATGTTATTGAGACAAACCAAAATGGGGCTATTCGAAGGTTATGTCAGTTCTACCACAATTTTTGAATTGAGCAAGGTAAAGGATGGCGAGTATCGAAATGCGCTCCTATCATTACTCGAGGATTTCGCTCTCATTAGACTAAAACTCCATCCCAATGAGGTAGAGGAAGTCCGATTCCTGGCAGACCTATATATTAAAAAAGGCATCATCCCTTCCGAGAAAATAGATGACGCTATACATTTTGCCACTATGGTTGTTAGACCTGACCTCTCTATCTTAGTTACCTGGAACTGTAAACACCTTGCTAATATAAATATAGAGCGAAAAGTAAAAGCCATTACCCTACAGGAGGGTTATGACTTCAATTTTAGGGTTGCCACACCCGAGGAGGTGATAGTTTATGGACAGGTATAAAGACTGGTTAGAAGAGGTCTGGGCAATCAAAGAAGAATTGTCAAGGGATGCCCAAAAGATGGGACTTATAACATATTTGCGGTATGTAGAGCAGGAAACCGATAAAATACTTCTGAAGAGGAGAGTAAAAAGTGAAAAACGCTTGCCCGAAGAGGTTGTGTAGGGCAAACCCTTAGGTTTGCAATAACCCCTGGAATTCACTCTTTCAGGGTTTCATAAAAGGCTATGTTATCTGAGAAGAGAAGGCAATATCTAAAGGATTACAGGGAGAATTACGGAACCAAGATGAGGAGACAGATAAGGGAATGGTTCAAGAACCATCCAAATTACCTAAAAGAATGGCGAGAAAGACACCCAAACTATCATAGAGAGTGGAGGGAGAAGAATAGGGAACGGTATAGGAACTATATGAGGGAGTATATGAGAAGATACCGAAAGAGAAAAGCCGTTAATTAAAAAAATCACAAACTTGACATTTTTAGATTTAGGTTCATTATTTAAAATAAGAAAGGAGGTAAGTAATGAAAAAAGATATAAAAATATGTATTGGTCTATTGATG
>CAZWJY010000108.1:2312-6513 GCA_964634335.1 uncultured bacterium | reverse complement strand
GTCTGGGTGAGGTATGGTGAAATATAAATCTTGGGGGAAAAGGGGACAGAGGCTCTCCAGCAGAGGTTTTAGGGTTATGGTTGACCCCGGGCATGGAATATACTGGAATGGGAAGAGGTGGATATACCAGAGACCCTGTTGTAGAATAGAAGGTGGTAGAGTTATCTGTAAAGGAGCTGATATATATACCCCTGGATATATTGAGGATGAAGGGGTGATGTTTGTAGCCTATAGACTGATTAAGAGGTTGATAAGAGAAGGGGTTGTGGTCTATACCACAAGGGCAATAGATTTAAAAACAGGGGAACTTGATAGAAGGAAGAGTGATTTTATCCCTGGTAAGGAGAGGTGGCAGGAAGGGGCACTCCTCTATCTCTATAAGACTATGGGATGGAGTCCAAAAGGGGGTTATAGAAGGGATTTGAGAATAAGGTGGAGATATGAGAATGAGGTTAGCTCTCACTTACCAATAGATAGCTGTCAGCTAATCTATGTAAGCATCCATACAAATGCAGGTGGAGGATATGGAACTGAGACCTATACCTCTGGAAGTTCTAAGAGTAGGAGGCTGGCTACTCTCATCCATAAGAATCTTTTAGAAAGTATAAGGACAAAATTTCCTGAGTGGAGAGAGCATGGAAAAAATCCAAGAAAGGGGAACTTTGCGGTTCTAAAATATACCCTCTCCCCTGCTGTTCTAATTGAGCTTGGGTTCCATGATTCTACTGACTTAAGGTATCTAATAGACGATGAGTGGAGAGAATTGGCAGCCCAAGGGATATTTGAAGGGATTATGAGATACTTCTGACCGCTTGCCAGATTTTCCACACTCTCTGGCTTTAGAAAAACAAAAGAATAGAATTGACATTTATTAAAAGGGGGTTAAGATAAGGAGTGATTGAGGAGAAACTTAAGCATATCCTCCCCCTGGTTAGAAAGCCCATAAGGTATATTGGGGGGGAGTATAACCTGGTGATAAAGGATAAGAGGAAGGGTCGTATCCTCTTTGCCCTTGTATATCCTGATGTATATGAGATGGGGATGTCCCATTATGGACTCAAGGTCCTTTATCACTATCTAAATAAGAGAGAGGATGTGATTGTAGAACGTTCCTATGCACCCTGGATAGATTTTGCCCAGAAATTGAAGGAGATGGATATACCTTTATACTCTTTAGAATCTAAAAGACCTCTTAAGGAGTTTCATATCATCGGCTTCTCTATTCAATCGGAATTGAACTATACAAATATCCTCTATATTCTGGATTTAGCCCATATCCCCCTTCTCTCTACCCAGAGGGGTCCAAAAGACCCCCTTATCATTGCTGGAGGTCCGTGTGCCACAAATCCTCTACCCCTATCAAAGTTTATAGATGCCTTCTGTATTGGAGATGGTGAGGCTATTCTGGATAGGCTGATAGAGGTCTATAAGGAGTGGGATAGAAGGGATAGGGCTGAATTGTTAAGACTCATCTCCTTAGTCCCTGGGGTATGGGTTCCCCAGATAGATAGAGATAAGAGGGTAGAGAGGCAGATAGTTAATGTATTAAGAGAGGAGGATTTCCCCTACCCTCCGCTCCTACCCATAACAGAGATTACCCACGACAGACTCACAGTTGAGATAGCAAGGGGATGTGTCCAGGGGTGTAGGTTCTGTCAGGCAGGTATGATCAATAGACCCTTAAGATTTAGAAGACCTGAAGAGGTGGTGAGGCTGGCTGAGCGAGGAATCCGTTCCACAGGCTGGGAGGAGGTTTCTCTCTTATCCCTTTCAGCCCTGGACTACCCTCAGCTCACCCCTCTGCTTGGAAGCCTTGCCTCTTCCTTAGAAGGCAGAAAAGTAGCAATCTCTCTTCCATCTATGCGAGGGGACTCCTTCAACTGTGAAATAGCAGAATTCATAAAAGTAATTAGAAAGACAGGTCTTACCTTTGCTCCTGAAACAGGCTCTGAGAGGTTAAGAAGTATAATAAATAAGCCCTTAAAAGAGGAGGATTTCCTTAGGAACCTAAAATCTGTCTTTGATATGGGATGGAGGGGTGTAAAATTATACTTTATGATAGGCTTGCCTAAGGAGAGAGAAGAGGATATAGACTCAAGTATCAGAATGATCAGGGAGACCTTAAGACTATCGAGAAGAAGAGTTGTAAAACTCAACATATCCCCTTTTATCCCTAAACCCCATACCCCTTTCCAGTGGGTGGAGTTTCCATCGATAGAGGTATTGAGGGATAAGATAGAATACTTGAGGGCAAGGATTCCAAGAAGATATAGCAGATTGAAGATTCAGAGACCAGAGGTCTCCTTTATAGAAGGAGTCTTAGCAAGGGGAGATGAGTCCTTGGCAGATATCATCCTTGATGTCTATAAGCAGAATGGATTCTTCCAGGAGTGGAGCGAGTTCTTCAACTTCCGGTTATGGATGGAGACTTTTGAAAAGAGAGGGATAGACCCCAAAAGTTTTACTAAGGAGAGGAGCCTTGATAGAGAATTACCCTGGGATTTTATAGATGTAGGGGTAAGAAAGGAATTCCTAAAGGATGAGTATAGAAAGGCTATGGAAGAGAAACTGACTCCAGATTGTCTGAAAGGGAAATGCTCAAAGTGTGGAGTATGTGAGACTCCTCCTGATTTCTCCTTTCTCTATGAGAAGGGGTTGACCTATGGGAGGAGACCGACTAAGGTTGTAAAACCTTCCCAGTTTAGACTCGGCTTCAGAGTGAAGTATACGGTGGGTGGTAGATTTCAGTATGCCTCCCATTTGGATAGGATAAGGGCTATCTACAGGGCATTGAGAAGGAGCGAACTACCCATTGCCTATACCTTAGGCTTTTCACCAAAACCCTTAGTCTCCTTTGGTCCCCCTCTCTCCTTAGGTATAAGCTCAAAGGGAGAATACTTAGACCTTATGATGGCACACTCCTATTCCGGAAATATAATAAGAGACCTTAACCCCTTTCTACCCCAGGGTCTATCCCTTGTCACTGCACGCACCATCACAGGGAGTGTCCCTTCTTTAAGTAAAGAGATAAACCTCTTAGAGTATAGAATAGAGATTGATGACCCAGATTTTAAGGGGATAGGGAGGAATCCTCCAGCTATTTATAGGATAGAATGGGAGTCTGAAAGGGTCCTTAAAATCCTACTCAGGATCAATCCCCCGGTCCATTTCTTTGAGGTATTGAAAGAGCTCCTAAATATGGAGGAGTCAAAGATAAGAAACCTCTCTATAGAGAGAATCGAATGTTATATATTAAGGGGGGATAAACTCTACACACCCTTGGAGGTCTTATGAGAAAGAGAAAGGAGATAGTTATAAATTCCACAGGCTTTGAGAAGAGAGTAGGCATTCTGGAGGAGGGGAGACTTGTAGAGTTTTATACAGAGAGGGGTGAACAGCAGAGCCTTGTGGGAAGGATATACAAAGGAAGGGTGGAGACTGTTGTAAAGGGTCTAAAATCTGCCTTTGTCAATCTCGGTCTTTCTAAGAATGCCTTCCTCCCTTTATCTGAAGTCCCTTTTGAGGAATTCCTGGAGATATACGAACCTGAAGTAGAGATAGGTCCACCTACGGGTGGGCAGAAGAGGAGACTTGCTCTATCTGAAGGACAGGAGATTCTATGTCAGATTAAGAAGGACCCCTTCTCCTTGAAGGGACCAAGAGTAAGTTCTTATATCTCCCTTCCTGGACACTATCTGGTAATGATGCTAAATACAAATAAGATCGGTGTCTCCAGGAGGATAAAGAATCTCAAGATAAGGGAGAGGCTAAAGAGAATCATTCAGGGGATAAGACCGAAAGGTGTGGGATTCATCGCCCGAACTGCAGCAGAATGGGCTACAGAGGATGAAATTAAAAGGGAGGCAACCCTGCTGGAAGAGGAGAGGAAGAGGATAGAGAAGAGGGCAAAGGAGGTAAAAGCCCCTGCCCTTATCTATGAAGGTCCTGACTTATTGATAAAGGTAGTGAGAGACCTTTTAACACCAGAGGTTCAAAATCTCTTTATAGATTCTGAGGAGGATTATCTCCGCATCCTCGAGTATCTTCGGGATATATCTCCAAGACTCCGTTCAAGGATAAAGCTCTATCAGGAGAAATCACCCATCTTTGAGAAATTTGGAATTGAGGAGGAGTTGAAGAAGGCTTTGAATAGAAAGGTATGGTTGAAGAGTGGTGGTTTTATTACCATTGATGAGACTGA
>CAZWJY010000108.1:0-2302 GCA_964634335.1 uncultured bacterium | reverse complement strand
CTTACTGCTATTGATGTGAACACAGGTAAGTTCTCCTCTGAAGATAATTTTGAAAGGATGATATTTTTAACAAATCTTGAAGCTGCCTCAGAGATAACAAGGCAGATAAGGCTCAGGAATATTGCCGGGCTTATCCTTATAGATTTTATAGATATGAAACGGAAAGAGAATACAAGGAGGGTGGTGGCAGAGTTCTGCAAGAATCTATCAGAGGATAGGGCAAAGTTTGACCTGGCAAGGATGAGTGAATTTGGAATCCTGGAAATGACACGGGAGAGAATCAGACCTTCCCTCCTCTCTTCTCTAACCGAACCCTGCCCATTCTGTGAAGGGAGAGGGAGAGTTCTATCAAAATCGGAATTTGCGATAAGACTCTTGAGGTCTTTTGAGAAAAAGAGAGAAGAGTTGAAGGGTAAAAGGGTGGAGATAATCCTCTCCCCTAAGATGGTTCACTATATCACTGCTCAGAAGATAGACCTCCTTGAACATCTGGCAAAGAGATACCAGGTCTCTTTAAAATTGAAAGAAGACCCAAATCTATCCCTCTCGGATTTTAAGATCCTTGTGGCTCCATCATGATAGAGTTTAAGGAGTTGAAGGGTAATCTCCTTCATGACTTCCCCTACCCTTTACAAAGGAGGAAGTGCCCCCATTACTCCTTAATCTCCCTCACTGCTTCAGGCTCCTGTCTATTCTCCTGTCCTGTATGCTATGCCAGAGCATATCCCTGGAGTATAGTGGATAGAGTCTTAATCTATAAGAATACACCTGAGAAACTTGAAGCCGAATTAAAAAAGGCAAGGATAGTATTCCCCATCTATATCTCTCAAATAACCGATGCCCTCCAACCGATAAAAGAACTGAGAGAGGTATTGAGGGAGGTTGTAAAAATAATCCTTAGGTATAGATTAAGTTTTCATATCGTCACGAAGTCTGCTGATGGACCCCTCTGGTTATTGAAAGAGATTCCAGAACTTTATGAATACCCCTTCTGGTATATATCCATAACAGTTGAGGCAACTCCAGAGAAACAGAGGGTGACTTCCCCAAAGGCATCCCCTATAAATGATAGATTAAAGACACTGAAAATCCTCCATTCTCAAGGAGTAGCAATAACAGCAAGAACAGACCCTACAATTATAGGATTTATAGAACCAGAGGAACTCTTCTCAATTATTGAAAAGTTAAAGGGGTGTGGGGTGAAACATATCGTGGGCTCTACTGGTTATTTCAATAAAGTCTCTATGCAGAGATTTCTGAGAGCCTTAAATAACTCAGAATGGAGGGATAGGGTGAAAACGGTCGCTCAGAACTATAGATTTGACCCTTCCCTTATAGATAGGTATCCTGAAAATAAGGTCTTTAGAATCCCTTATCCTGAGAGGATAAGATTCCATACACTTGTTAAGAAAGAAGTGGAGAGACTTGGGCTCACCTATGCTGTATGCCAGGAGCTTCCTGCGAAATATGACTCTAAGGGTATCCTGTATTGTGAGGGTGTAGAAAGGAATTGGGTCCATATAAAACGTAAAGGACGGTTTGAACCTATCAATTGTGTCGGAGATTGCCTTCGGTCTTGCCCCAATCCTGAAAACCCTCCTTGTGGTGAACCCGCCTTCTTATATGAGTATCCCTATAAGCC
Source organism: uncultured bacterium (assembly GCA_964634335.1). GTDB lineage: Bacteria > Hydrothermota > Tepidihabitantia > CAYHGV01 > CAZWJY01 > CAZWJY01. Next base: position 660 of record CAZWJY010000108.1, on the reverse strand, counting down.
TTCAAGATTGGAGAAGCTAAGGGAGATAGAACTGTCCCTATGTTCAGAAAGGAAAATATCCACAGAATAATAAGGGTTCTAAAAAGGGAGGCGCCTCAGTGGGATGCACCTGTAATGAAGAGGATAAGGGAACCATTAAAAGACCCCTTTAAAATCCTTATCTCCTGTATATTGAGTCTAAGAACCAGAGATGAGGTTACTCATAAGGCAAGTGAGAACCTTTTTAAACTGGCAGACAACCCAAGGGATATGATGAATCTAAAAAGGGAAGAGATAGAAAAGGCAATCTACCCTGTTGGATTTTACAGAAATAAGGCAAAGACCATCCTTGATATATCTAAGGAACTGGTAGAGAGATACAGCTCAAAGGTTCCTGATAGCTTGGATGAGTTATTAAAATTGAAGGGGGTGGGTAGAAAGACGGCGAACCTTGTTATATCCCGAGGATACAACAAGCCTGGAATATGCGTAGATACTCATGTCCATAGAATTACAAACCGCTGGGGCTATGTCTCCACCAGGACACCCCTCGAGACTGAATCTGTCTTAAGAGAGAAACTACCGGAAAAATATTTCAGGGATTTCAACCATCTCTTGGTAGCCTTTGGACAATCCATATGTCGACCCATCTCCCCTTTATGCACCCGGTGCCCTATCAGG
>CAZWJY010000107.1:1737-6527 GCA_964634335.1 uncultured bacterium | reverse complement strand
AGTAATAGAAAACATTTACCATAATATAACCAAATTATAGCTCTTGGCAAGGGGATAGTCTACTTGACAAACCCTTTATAAGGATTAAAATAGAGGATGGCTTTAGGATTATTAAGGGTAGAATTACTAACCAATGGGACACATTCCCTTAAAGAGAAGAGGAGAGTGATTCTTTCCTTAAAAGAGAGACTCCGCCGAAGATTTAATGTATCTATAGCTGAGACAGACTATCAGAACCTCTGGCAGAGGAGTGAGTTGAGTATAGCCTGCATAGCAGCGGATGGGAGAACAACTAAGAGTATCCTCACAAAGATAGAGAGGTTTATAAAAAATCAACCAGACCTTATTCTCATTAAAGAGGAGATGGAGGAGATAAGGTGAGAGAGAGGAGAGATAGGGTCGCCTCTCTTTTGAAAGGGGCTGTAGCAGAGATTATCCTAAAAGAGGCAAGAGACCCAAATTTGAAAGAAGTTACTATTACCTCCTGCCATATGAGTAGAGACCTCCATAGGGCTATCTTCTACTTCATTACTCTAAATGAAAAGAGGGAGGGGATATTGTTAAAAAGTCTTGAGAGGGCAAAGGGGTTTATAAAATTGAAGTTATCTAAGAAGGTAAGGTTGAAGTTTATGCCAGAAATAGAATTTACCCCTGATGAAATACTCAAGGCAGAACGTAAGATAGGAAAGGTGTTGAATAATGAATCGTAGCCAGATTATAAAGATGATCACAAGAGAGATAAAGAGACATAATTCATTCCTTGTAACCTCCCATATCAATCCAGATGGAGATGGGATATGTAGTCTTCTTATATTTGCTCATATCCTTAAATTCTTTAATAAGGAGTCCATCCTCTTCTCTTACCATCCTGTGCCTAAGCGTCTATCCTTTCTCCCCAGAGTCGAGAGGATAAAGAGTAGAACTGATGAAAGGTATGAAGAGATAGTAGTTCTGGATACGCCTATAATTAAAAGGATAGGTATAAGATTACCAAAGAAGGTTTTAATAAATATAGACCATCATCCATCCAATAGCTATTTTGGGACAATCAATTGGGTAGAACCCTCAGCAAGCGCTACCTGTGAGCTCTTATTCTATTTTATAAAGGAGATAGGGATTGAAATCACTGAGGAGCTTGCCACTCTATTATACACAGGTCTTTATACAGAAACAGGGGGTTTCAGTTACCCAAATACTAATAAGGAAGCAATGAAAATCTCTGCCCTCCTCCTCGATTATGGAGTCTCTCCTGCGGCTATTAGTCAAAAGGTATCTTCCCTCTCTCTTAAGGATATACGTCTCCTATCCGAGGTCCTCCATAATCTTGAATTCACTAATGGGATAGCTACTATCTATCTTACCAGAGAAATGCAACAGAGGCTTAAGACTACAGACTCTCAAGCTGATGACTTTATAAAGTTTCCTCTATCCCTTAAAGGGGTGAAGGTAGCTATATTCTTAAGAGAGGAGGGACCTGACCTTGTAAGGGTGAGCTTCCGTTCTCTTGGAGAGGTAGATGTGAATAGACTGGCTAAGAGGCTGGGAGGGGGAGGACATAAGACTGCTGCTGGGACAAGACTCTATACAAGCCTTGAGAGGGCAAAGAGAGATGTCTTGAAGGTAGCCAGAGAATTTATTGAGTGAGAGGAGTTCTCAATATTAATAAACCAGAAGGTCTGCCATCCTATGGAGTCATCAGAAACTTGAAGAGATTTTTAAAAAGGGAGAGGATAGGTTATGTGGGAACCCTTGACCCCTTAGCTTCTGGAATCCTCTTAGTTCTCTTAGGAGAGGCTACAAAGATTGCCAGATTCTTAGAAGACCTGCCAAAGGAGTATATAGGGACTTTCAAACTTGGAATCCTTACAGATACCTTAGATATTGAAGGTAAAGTTTTGGATAAAGCTTCTGTGCCAGCTCTGACTCCTGAGAGAGTGAGAGAGGTGATGAAAGAATTTGAGGGGGAGCTCTATCAGACCCCTCCTGCCTTCTCTGCTCTATCAAGGGGAGGGGTGAGACTTTATAAACTTGCCAGAGCAGGGATAAGGGTTAAACCAAAACCCCGTCTGGTTAAGGTCTATAAGATAGAACTTTTAGAATTTGAGCCCCCCTTCGTTACTATAAGGGTTCTGGTCTCAAAAGGAACTTATATCCGTTCCCTTATAAGAGATATAGGAGAGGCTCTTGGAACTTTTGCCACCCTTAATAGCCTTAAGAGAATAAGGATAGGGGAATTTAGACTTGAAGATTCTATAAGCCTCTCCTCTTTGGATAGAAACAAGCTCGGTTCACTACTCATCCCTGTGGATAGAGCCCTCTACCATCTTCCAACCATCATATTGAAGAATACTGAGAAGGTAATTTTTGGGAAGAACCTGTTAAAGGAAGATGTGGAGGAGGGGTGGGAAAGAGAAGGGATTGTGAAGATAACAGATAAAGGGAAGAGAGTTCTTGCAATAGGGAGAAAGGAGAAGGGGCATATAAGACCTCTGAGGTTAATTTATGCAGATAGTTAAAAGTCCAAAGGCTATAAGAAAAGGCGGATGTATTACCATAGGCAGTTTTGATGGTATCCATAAGGCACACCGGGATATAATAAGAAGAGTCGTAGAGATGGCTAAAAGTAGAAAGAGACCCTCCATAATAGTAAGCTTCTGGCCTCTCCCTCAGATAGTTATGCATAAAGACTTTCCTTTTTTTCTCACCACCCTGGAAGAGAAGAGGAGTCTGCTTGAAAATTTGGGAGCGGACTTCTTATATCTTATGAAGTTTACATCGAATTTGAGAGAAACTCCAGCAGAAGAGTTCTTCAAGAATTATATCTATCTTCCCTTAAAACCCTCTGGGGTAGTAGTGGGACCAGGTCATAGATTTGGGAAAGGTAGGAAGGGAGATATAAAATTATTAAAGAGGTTATCGAAGGATTTAGGGTTTGAGCTAATAGCAGCACCCTCTTACAAGATTGGAGATATACCTGTATCCAGCACAAGGATTCGTGAACAACTCCTCTTAGGAAATGTGAAGAGAGCAAATGAACTCTTAGGATGGAACTACTCCTTTAGAGGAAGGGTAATCCCAGGAGAACATAGGGGTCATAAATTAGGATTTCCAACAGTCAACCTTTTGCCTCTTAATAAGGAGAAACTTCTACCTGCTGATGGGGTATATGCAGTAAAGGTATACTATAAGAAGAGGGTCTATAATGGTGTTATGTATATGGGGTATAAACCCACATTTGGAGGAGAAAAGAGAAGTCTGGAGGTATATATCTTTGGGATAAGAGAGAACCTCTACTCTGCTATATTAAGGATAGAGTTTATTGAGAGATTGAGAGGGGATGAAAAATTTAAAGACGCATTGACCCTTATCCAGCAGATTGAAAGGGATGTGAAAAGAGCCAAGGAGATACTTTGCAAGTCTTGACAGGAGAATATAAAAGGTCAGAATAGCAGGGATAAAAAGATAGTAGAGCAGTGAATTAGACTGCAACCCCTTCTCTTCTCTCAAAGAGGATATCCTCTTAAGCCCTTAAATTTACTATTTTTGAGATTGCAAACCCCTCTTGACAGGGCGGCTAACTACCCTATAACCATAAAGTATGGCGAGATATGAATTTCCATGGAAAAGGGGACAAAGCCAGGGAAAATTTTTGATATTTCTTTTAAGAAAGAACTATATGACACCATGAGAAGCCTTTTTTTACTATTTCTCTTATTTGAAGGAAGCCTTTTTGCTCAGGGAGGTTATCATTTAAAGCCGATATGGTCAACAAGGGCTCCATCGGACAGCTTCAGAGGGTTTGGGATGGCTCTCACCTCTGGAGATTTTAATGGAGATGGGTATAGCGATGTTGCTATCGGAGGTTTCAAATGGGGTAATCTATCCAATCCTGATAGTGCCTATTTTGGAGAGGTTTTTGTCTTTTATGGGGGCTCACAAATGGATACCGTTCCAGATATTACTATCATCCAGGACCCCACAGGTGATACAGAGATGGACTTAACATCAGGAGATATAAATGGGGATGGGTTCTGTGATTTGATTGTGGGACGTCATACTCTTGATAAGGGATGGGGAAAGGTGTTTATCTACTACGGAGGCAGGGATATGGACAGTGTCCCAGATTTTATACTCTCAGGGCGACCCATCCCGTCTGGCTTCTTTGGGTGCTCTGTGGCAACGGGTGATATAAACGGAGATGGATTCTGTGACCTTGTTGTAGGTTCTTATGCCTATTCAAAGATATGTCCTCTGGGTGGTGCAGCTTATGTCTACTTTGGTGGTCCCTTACTTGATACTGTATACGATGTATTCTTAAAAGGGGGTCATGAGTTACATCATGAGAATTTTGGGTGTGAGGTAGGGAGCGGAGGAGATGTGAATAACGATGGATTTGATGATGTGATAGTTAGTGGAGATGCCTTCGGTTATAGTTTTTTTGGTGAAGGGAGGGTGTATATCTATTACGGGAGTCAGGATATGGATGATAAGGAGGATGTGGCGATGAAAGGTGAGGGACCCGGCCAGACGCTGGGACATTCTGGAGTAGATTTTATCAGGAATAGTAATGGATTTGACCATGCCATCTTTGGCACAAGATTCTGGTATGACCCTGTCAATCATCATTCAGGAAAGGTCTATGTGCTCTATGGAGGCTCACAGATGGATAGTATACCAGATGTTGTTATGCTTGGGAAGACAGATTCCAGTGGACTTGGGCAATCGATATCCAGCGCAGGATATGTAAACCAGGACTCCTCTGAGGATATAATTGCTGGCGCTCCTTTTGA
>CAZWJY010000107.1:0-1637 GCA_964634335.1 uncultured bacterium | reverse complement strand
CAGGATATGTAAACCAGGACTCCTCTGAGGATATAATTGCTGGCGCTCCTTTTGAGGAATTATTTATAGGAGAGAGAGGGCGTGCTTATCTCTGGTTGGGAGGGATCACCTTCGATTCTACACCCGATGCCTGGACTTGGGGTAAGAACTCTGATAGTGCTACCTTTGAATTGGGTTGGAAGGTAGCCTCAGCAGGAGATGTGGATGGAGACGGGGAGGAAGAGGTTATGGTCTCTAATTACTCTGCCTGGCGAAGTGGTCATCCCCGCACTGTATGGATTTGTAGCTATGATACAACCTTTTCTGATACTACTCATCCTGATACAACAAAGCCTGATACTACCGAGCCTCAGCCAGAAACCCTTCTCTTTTTTGAAAACCTTCCCAACCCTATAAGAATCTCTGAAGGGATGGAATTTAAGTTTCAAAAAAAGGTATCAGGTGAAGTATCTTTTAAAATCTATGGTTCTGATGGGAGATTGATAAAGAATCTGCTTAATATAGAACGGATAAATTATGGAGTCTATCTTGTTACCTGGGATGGTAGAGATGAAAGAGGGCTAAGGGTTCCCTCAGGTATCTACTTTTTTATTCTGGATATCACTCCTCCCACTCTTCCCTGTCAGCCGAAGAGAACCATAAGAACTGTTAAGAAAGTAGTGATATTGAAATGAGTGTTACACCCTTATCAATTCGGAGAGCTGGTTTGAGGTCTTTATCCTCTGGAGGTTGGGATAGAGACCATACAGCTCTTCGATTTAAAAAGAACTTACAATCTCCACCAAGGCTATCAAAACCTTAAGGGAGGTGAAAGATGTTAAGGAGAATAGCCTTTATCCTCAGTCTTATCTCCATAACCACAATGGGGTATGAGGCATGGATAAGGATTCAGGGACCAGAGTTTAATGTCCCTATGAATGCAGTCTGTTTTAATAATGCACCCTCTCTCAATGATAGGGCTTATTGGGTAGTAGGAGACTATGGAAGGGTAGTCAAAATAGTAGAGGCATCCCCTCCTGACTATCACCATGCCTATCAGAAGAGCACACCTGTGGGTAATCAATATAACTTCACAGGGGTAGCCTTCATTAATTCTGATATCGGTTTTATTGTAGGATATAAAAATCAGGGACCCTCTGGTTCTGATTCGCATGAGAGGTGGACAGGAGTGATTTTAAAAACAGTAGACGGAGGAGAGACCTGGACGCCTCTATGGCCTACTCCTCCCCCTGGTATCCCGGTTTTAGCAAATATACCTGTGGCTTTCTTAGATGTGGCTGTCTCTCCAAATTATGGAAGTGAGGGTAGAGTATGGATTTCAGGTTCAAATGGGGTGGTATTACGTTCTGACGATAGGGGTGAGACCTGGGAGTGGTATATCCCTACTCAGAAGAACTTCAGGGGGTCCAAGTCTACACTTTTCACTCTGAGTTATAGGGAACTGACCCCTTACAAACGGTCTAATTAAATATGATGATATGAATTTCCATGGAGGAGAGAACGAACCCAAACCGAGAGGTGTCGTCACAACTTTAGACTGCAACCCCTTCTCTTCTCTCAAAGAGGATATCCTCTTAAGCTCCTTCCTTAAAAGAAGTTCAGAGAGTCCGGTCTCTTTCTTCTTTAGTCATTGCGAG
>CAZWJY010000106.1:0-6615 GCA_964634335.1 uncultured bacterium | reverse complement strand
AGGAAGGTATACCCTTATACCCTGGGGACAAATATAGGGACTACACTAACTGCTATTTTTGCCTCCTTAGCAACAGGGACATTACTCGGTATCCAGATAGCCTTCTGCCACCTCTTATTTAATATATTTGGGATAATCGTATGGTATCCCCTGAGGATTTTACCCATCACCCTGGCAGAGAAGTTGGGCGGGGTAATAACTCAAAAGAGATTCTTTGCCCTTATATATATAGGGTTGATTTTTTATTTAATTCCCATAATCTTTATTATCCTTACGAGGAGGTGAGATATGTTTAGAAAGTTCTTTAAGTTCTGGAGGGGTTCAGAACTTTTGAGGGGTGCCACTGAGGAAGTGGAGGAGATGCTCCTCATAGCCAAGGATATGTTTAAACTATCCCTTCAGGTTTTAATGGATAAAGAGAAGGAGGAGAGAGATATATATAGGATAGACCAAAAGCTAAATAGATTCCAGATTAATGTCAGGAGAAAGATACTGGAGCATCTATCCATAAACCCAAGACAGGATATAACAGGCTCCTTAGTCCTCATAACTATTGTGATTGATATAGAGAGGATAGGGGACTACTCAAAAAATCTCATAGAACTTGCCCATAAGTATCCAAAAAGACTTACAGGTTCATATATTGATAAGCTCAGAAGGATAGAGGGTGAAATCTTAGAGATGTTTGACCAGACTATAACAAGCTTTAAGAATGCTGATACAGAGCTGGGAAAGAGGATTATGGAGAGGCATGTGAGGTTATCAAGGGAGTGTGAGGATATTGTAGAGGCTCTGGTTGAGGATGAGAAGATATCCTCAAGGATGGGTATCATCTCTGCCCTCTTGGCAAGATACTTAAAGAGAACAAGCGCTCACCTCAAGAATGTAGCCTCATCAGTAGTGAACCCCTTCCATAGACTCGGGTATAAACCTGAAAATGAATGAGGACTGTCGTCACAACAAGGATTTATATACCTGACTTTCCAGAAGAAATCTTACCTAAGATGAATACTTGACAATATGTTAATATGTGCCTATAATATAAGAAATGAAGAGGATAGTGAGGGTATTCAGGGCAATATCTGACCCCACCAGGCTCAGGATTTTAGCCTTGCTATTAGAAGAGGAGCTCTGCGTCTGTGAACTCCAGTGGATTCTGGGGATGTCTCAGTCAAGGGTATCTCACCAGTTAAGGATACTGAAGGATATAGACCTTGTGATAGAGGAGAAGAGGGGGAAGTGGATATACCATAAATGGAATGATAGGCTTGACCTTCCCAAGGCTAAGGAGTTTAAGAAATTACTGCTCCTGTGGTTATCAGAATCCGAGGAGATAGGTAAAGACAGGGAGAGGTTGAGAAGGTATCTGGCTGAAAAGCCAGAGCTCCCTGTCTGCCCATCCTTTGTGAGGGAATGAAAAAGACCTTTCTGGCTTGGTCTCTATTCCTCTTCGGGCTTTTGATATTGGTATATCCAAAGATAGCCCACCACCCGCTCTTCCCTGTATTCCATTATCACACCTTAAAGGCATACCATCCTCTCCTCATCCCTCTTGTCTATCTCTGGAGTTATCTAACAAGGGCATGGGGAGCTTTCCTCTTTGCTTTTATGTTGGGTGGAATTATTGCAGCTTTTATTCCCAGGCAGAAGATGCAGGCTCTTCTATCAGGAAGGAGAATGAGTTCTTATATCTTTGCCTCTGCCTTTGCCCCTATCCTGACCGTCTGTTCCTGTGCAATGATACCTATCTTTGGTGGCATTTTAATTGCAGGAGCCGGGATAGGTCCTGCAGTAAGCTTCCTCTTGATGGCTCCAGCAGCCAATATCCTTGCCTTGATCTTTACTGCAGAGATTATCTCTTGGAAACTGGCAGTGGCAAGGTTCGGTTTCTCCTTCCTTGCAGCCATCCTTATAGGCTATCTTTTGGATAAGACCTGGTGGGGAAGGAAAGAGGAGGAGAGGTATAGGAAGATAAAAGCTGCGAAGGTGACTCAAGAAAGAGAGAGGGACTTCCATAAAAAGTCAGAGGAGTCTTTGAAAGAGGCATGGTATCTTACAAGCAGAGCCCTGCCCTACCTTCTACTTGGAGTAGCAGTTGTGAGCTATGTAGAGGCTTATCTCCCTAAGGAACTGGTAGCTACCTATCTTACAGGCTTTGGGGGAGTAGTATTGGGAGCAGCGATAGGTGTGCCTATGTATACACCCACCCTTGTGGAGGTATTCTTGGTAAAGGCGCTCATCAATCTGGGGATGGCTCCTGGAGCAGCCTTAGCCTTTCTCATAGGTGCACCTATGGCATCCATTCCTTCTATGCTCGGGGTCTCAAGACTTATAAACTACAGGTGTGTATTAACCTATGCCATCCTTGCCATAGTATTTGGGATAATGGCAGGTTTTGTGTATATGGGATTTATAAAAACTCTATAGAAAGGAGGTGAAATGAAGATAGAGGTCTTTGGGGTAGGATGCCCAAAATGTAAGAAGACAGAAGAGAATGTGAAAAAGGCGGTAGAGGATTTGGGGATAGATGCTGAAGTCATCTCGGTCTTTGACCAGACCCAGATGATTACCAGGGGGATTACCGATAGTCCAGCAGTAGTGATAGATGGGGAGATAAAGATAGCAGGTAGAGTTCCAGAGATAGAGGAGATTAAGAGGTTGCTCTCATGAATTTTAAGAGTTTTTGGCACATCTGGGTTATGAGAGATAAATACCGATGCGTAATTACAGACTGTTCTGCCCCTATGCCATAGGAGTGATAGAGAGTTGACTATTTTTAAAAAAGCTATAATATAAGAAGTGATATCAGAGGTGAGAGATGGCAAGAGCTTTTAAGCCAGAGAGTTATGATGTAAACCCAAAAAAGGCAGAGGAGTTCTTCTCCTCCCCTCTGGTAAGGGCAATCTTTAGATTCCTTTTGAGAAAGAATGGGAGAGAGACATATTTTGACCTCCTCTGGGATGCGGTAATAGAGGAGAAACCCATAGGAGAGGAAGACCTCCTCTTCTACTTCCTCTATCTTCTAACCAGAACATTCTATAAACAGAATGAGGAGAAGGGTCTTTTAAGGGCAGTAAAAGATGACCTCCATACCCCCTATGCAAAGAAGGGTTTTAAATTATTGGTAGAGAGTATAGCTAAGTATGGTCTCACCACCCCTCAGGTCTTTGCCTCTCCCTTTCTCATTGTCTGGAACTTTACCAATGCCTGTAACCTCAGATGTATCCACTGCTATCAGGATGCACGCAAGAGGATGGATAAAGAACTTACTACCCAGGAGAAGCTAAACATAATAGACCAGATGGATGAGATGGATGTTCCCTACCTCGCCTTCTCTGGTGGAGAGCCTCTCTTAGCCAGGGATTTCTATCAGGTTGCAGAATATGCAGCATCAAAGGGGATGTATATCTCTGTAGCTACCAATGGGACCCTTATCACTGAGGAGGTGGCGAGGAGGCTTAAGGATATAGGGGTTAGGTATGTTGAGGTCTCCCTGGATAGTGCAGACCCTGAAAAACATGATATGTTCAGAGGGGTTAAGGGATACTGGAAGAAGGCAGTCAGGGGGATAGAGAATGCGGTGGGAGAGGGACTGCTTGTAGGTCTTGCCCCTACCATCACAAAGTTGAACCACAAAGAGGTGGATAAGCTCTATAAACTGGCAATAGATTTGGGTTGTGGGACCCTCTACTGCTTCAACTTCATACCGGTAGGGAGGGCGAGGGGGATAGAGGAACTCGATTTAAATCCTGTCCAGAGGGAGGAGGTTTTAAGGAAGCTTTATGGGTTCCTTATGGAGGATAGACTCACCGCCTTAGCCACTGCCCCCCAGTATGTGAGGGTATGTATGGAGAGTGGTGGAGAGGTCTTCCCTACTTCCCATTATTCCTTAGGAAAGGGTGAGGCGGCGAGGACTATGGCAAAATATATAGGTGGATGTGGTGCTGGAAGGGCTTATATCTCTATAGAGCCTGATGGAAAGGTTACCCCCTGCGTGTTTATGAAACTCGTGGTAGGAGACCTTAGAAAACAGAGACTTAAGGATATATGGGAGAAGAGTGAGGTTCTCAATATCTTAAGAGACCGCTCAAAATTGAAACTTAACTGTAAGACCTGTAAGTTCAGGGACTACTGTGGGGGATGCAGGGCAAGGGCTTACAACTACTTCGGAGATATCACCGCACCTGACCCTGGTTGCATAAATAATATAAAATACTGGAATAGACTCCACAAGGAGGATTTGATAAAGGAGGCAGTATGAGATTCCTCTTTGTCTCTCCTCCCTCAAGGTTTGACCTGAAGAAGAACTTAGGGATAGTAGGTATACCTCTTGGTCTGGGCTACTTGGCTTCGGTCCTTGAAAAGGAGAACCATAAGGTAAAAATTATAGATGCACCAGTCTTAGACTATACCCTTGAGGATATAAAGGAGGAGATAAAAGAATTTAAACCAGATTGGGTGGGTATAACATCTGTAACATCTACTATCTATGATGCCTATAAGGTGGCAGAAATTGCAAAAGAGGTTGACCCTGAGATAAGAACCATTATGGGTGGTCCCCATGTGAGCTTTACAGCAAGAAAGACCCTTGAGGAGTGTAGATTTGTGGATGTAGTGGCAAGGGGGGAAGGGGAAGGGGTTGTCTTAGATATAGCAAAGGGATATGACCTTTCTGAGATTAAAGGGATTACCTATAGAGAGGATGGAGAGATAAGAGAGAATGAGCCCAGAGGATTTATTCAGGATTTGGATAACCTCCCATTCCCTGCCTATCACCTCTTTCCTATGGAGAGATACCAGATAGAAGGGGAGAGGTTTGCCAATATCATCACGAGTAGGGGATGTCCTTTCTCCTGCATATTCTGCTCCTCCTCTGCCCTCTGTGGCAAGAGATGGAGGGCAAGGTCTCCAGGGAATGTAGTGGAGGAGCTGGAGTTCTTGAAGGATAGATACGGAATAACAGAGGTAGAATTTCTTGACGATACCTTTACCTTAAATCGGCACAGGGCTGAGGAGATATGCGACTTGATGATAAAGAAGAGGTTGAATATCAGGTGGTCGTGCTCTTCAAGGGTAGATACCATATCTCAGGCTCTGGTAAAGAAACTGAAGAGGGCAGGGTGCTATCTTCTATATCTGGGTATAGAGTCTGGCTCTCAGAAACTCTTGGATACCATCCAGAAGAAGATAACTCTTGCTCAGGCAAGAGATGCGGTGAGGATGATAAAGGAGCAGGGGCTACAGACAGTCTGCACCTTTATGCTGGGAATTCCAGGGGAGACCGTAAAGACGATAAAGTCTACTATCAATTTTGCCAAGAGATTAAATCCCAGTATGGCTCAGTTTACCCTCCTCACCCCTTATCCTGGGACAAAGCTCTTCTCTATTGCAGATAAGAAGGGGTGGATTCTTACCAAGGACTGGTCAAAGTATACTATCATAAAATCTGTGATGGAGGTTCCAGGGTTAACAAACAGGGTTTTAAATAAGTGGCTTTCTAAGGCTTATCTCTCCTTTTATGTAAGACCTTCCTTTCTATTTGAGAAGCTTAAAAGGAGAGAGTTATATTTTATAAAGAGGGCACCTAAGGCAGTGCTCAATTATATAAAAAGTGGCTAAACAGCATCAAGAATACAGAGGCGGTACCGCATTTCAGATAACAACGCAGTAAATATTATAGTGAAGGGGATTTTAAAATAGAAGGGTCAAAGGTAGAAGTAAAGGGGCTGGAAGCTAAATTTTATGACCCTCTGCTTGACCTTGTAACCCTGGGAAGATACCGGTGGCTTATTATCCAGGCAATAAAAAGAATGAGGATAAACCCCGATGATAGAATACTTGACTTAGGGGCAGGAACAGGAAGGAATGCCTGTATGATGGCAAATTATCTAAGGAATGGAAAGATAGTGGCAGTGGATATAGGTGAAGAGATGGTGAGACATCTTAGAAAAAAGGCAAGGAGGTGTAAGATAGAAGTCTTAAGAGCGAGAATAGAAGAGGTTCTCCCATTTAAAGAAGAGTTTGATAAAGCCTTTATTTCCTTTGTTCTTCATGGCTTTCCTCAGGAGAAAAGGTTAAGGATAATAGACAATGTTTACAGAGCCTTAAAACCTGAGGGAGAATTTTTTATCTTAGATTATGGGGAATTTGAGATAGACCAGGCATCATCCATTGCAAAATTCCTCTTTAGAAAGATAGAATGTCCCTTAGCTTTAGATTTCATAAAATACGACTGGGCAAGTATTTTAAAAAGGAGAGGATTTTCTAACTTTACTTCCTGGAATCTCTTTGACCCATACATAAGACTCCTTAGAGCAGTAAGAATGACCCAGGGATTGATAAAAGGAGAAATCTGGATATAATTTCAGTCTATGGTCTCTTTAAAGAAAGGAAGTAGAAGGTGGCAAAGTAGGTCTTAAGGCGTTTACTTTTTAAGATTAGAGACTCAAAAAGAGGCAAGGACATCAAAACTTGTAGTGATAAGATGAGACCAGAACATCTGGCAAAAGCTCTTAAAGGATGCGATGGATGCCTATGAGAGGTATCTCAAAAATTTAGGGATGAAAAGTACACCCTTGAGAGGAAGAGATTTGACAAATCCCAGATATGGTTTTT
>CAZWJY010000105.1:0-6686 GCA_964634335.1 uncultured bacterium | reverse complement strand
ATTCTCCCATAAGCGTTATCTTTTATTTCACAGGGGCTCGCAATGACAGTTGAGGAGGACTGTCAGGGGCAGACCTACATTTTTCACTCTTTTAACCCAATTATCCTCCTCTCAAGAGAGATATCGCTCCAATTACAAAATTTGAGATATAAAACCGAGGATATTCCAGAATAAGAAGAGATTGACAAAAAAGAAAATTTATATATCTTTTGTTGCTTGGAGGGAGCTATGGTTATAAAAGATGTGCGGAGATGTAAGGAAATAATCGCAAAGGATAATACAGTCTTAAAAGAGTTATTAAGTCCTTTAAAGGAAAACCTTGCTATAAGGTATAGCCTTGCTCATGCAAGGGTTAAGCCTGGTGAAATTACCCTCCCTCACAGGTTAAAGAGTTCAGAGGTCTACTATATACTGGAAGGGGAAGGGGAAATGTATATAGATAGAGAAAAGGAGAAAGTATCTGCTGGAGAAGTAATCTATATTCCCCCAAACTCAGTTCAGAGAATAAAAAACACTGGAGTGAAAGAACTGGTCTTTTTGTGTATTGTAGACCCAGCCTGGAAACCTGAAGATGAGGAATTGGTAGAGTGAAATGGATGGGATATGGAACGACCCCAGGGAGGTCAATAGAGCCAGGGTAAGGATATATCCTATGGGTTAATAGCCCCTCTTGACAATGGAGTCCCTTTAATTATGATTACCTATGGAGTGCGAGATAGAGAGGAATTTAAAGGAGTGCCCCTGCACCTATGAACCCTGTGATAAGAAGGGGAAGTGCTGTGAGTGTATAAGATACCATTTAAGATTGGGTGAACTCCCAGCATGCGTATTTCCAAAAGAGGCTGAGAAGACCTATAACCGTTCTATTGAATATTTTGTATCCCTATGGAAAAGTTAATCTTTGAATACTCTGAGAAGGGGCGAAGGGGTTATACCCTCCCTGAGCTGGATGTCCCTGAAGAAGAGATAAAGGAGCTTATCCCGGAGAGATTTTTAAGAAAGGAACCCCCAAGGCTTCCTGAGGTATCAGAGCCGGATGTTGTTCGCCATTTTACAAGACTATCCATTCTGAATCATCATGTGGATAAGGGTTTCTATCCCCTCGGCTCCTGCACAATGAAGTATAATCCAAAGGTGAATGAGACCCTGGCTAAACTTCCAGGCTTTACTGATATTCATCCCCTCCAGCCTGAAGAGACCATACAGGGGGCTCTGAGACTTATGTATGAACTCTCCCAATACCTGGCAGAGATTTCAGGTTTTGATACCGTATCCCTCCAGCCTGCGGCTGGTGCCCATTCAGAACTTACCGGAATGCTGATTGTGCGGAAATACCATAAAACTAAGGGCAATCCAAGGAGTAAAATCCTTATTCCTGATTCTGCTCATGGGACAAATCCTGCCACCAGTGTTCTCTCTGGTTATAATACCGTGGAGATAAAGTCTACAAAGGATGGTCTTGTAGATATAAAGGCTCTTGAGAAGGAAGTGGATGAAGAGGTAGCCTGTCTTATGCTCACAAACCCCAATACCTTAGGACTCTTTGAGACCCATATCAAAGAGATAGCAGAGATTCTGCATAAGAAGGGAGCCCTTCTATATCTTGATGGTGCCAATCTCAATGCCCTGCTCGGTATTACAAAGCCTGCAGAGTCTGGGGTGGACATTATCCATTTCAACCTCCATAAGACTTTCTCCACCCCTCACGGAGGTGGAGGACCCGGTGGAGGAGGAATAGGGGTAAAGAAATCCTTAGAGCCCTTCCTTCCTGTCCCTTTGATAATAAAAGATGGGGATAGGTATAAACTCGATTATGATAGACCTCTCTCCATTGGAAAGGTCTCGGGGTTTTACGGAAATTTTCTGGTGATGGTAAAGGCTTATGTGTATATAAGGATGCTGGGGGCAGAAGGGCTGAGAGAAGTGGCGGAGAAGGCTATCCTGAATGCAAACTATATAAGAGCCTGCTTAAGAGATACCTATTCTCTCCCCTATCCCAGAATCTGTATGCATGAATGTGTCCTCTCAGGCAGTAATCTCAAGAGATATGGGGTGAGGACATTAGATGTTGCCAAACGCCTCTTAGATTATGGTTTCCACGCTCCTACTATCTATTTCCCTTTAATTGTTCCTGAGGCTCTGATGATTGAACCTACAGAAACAGAGTCAAAACAGACCCTTGATGAGTTTATATCTGCAATGCAGAGGATTGCTAAGGAGGCAGAGGAGAACCCTGAGGTATTGAAAGAGGCTCCTCACAATACCCCGGTGAGGAGATTGGATGAGGCTAAGGCGGCAAGGGAATTAAATGTTTGCTTCAGATATACCTCCTGAGCGTCGGGAGAAGATTCTAAATGATATAGCCAAGAGGATTGTAGATTTTAAATTATCCACCATAGCCATAGTATTCTTAGAGTCTATGAAGCCTTTGAGCTTTGTAGGCTCACAGCTTATGATTTTTGCCCAACCTATCTTTCATACCCTCTTTCCTATACAGGTGTATGATGAGATTGCAGCCCTCTTAGAGGAAAGGTCTAATGTAGAGAGACTTATACAAAAGATTGAGGAATTGGAGGGAGAAGGAGATGATAGAAAAAGAGAAAATAAAGAGGATATTAGCCACTGATTGTGGTAGCACCACAACAAAGGCTATACTGATTGAAAAAAAGGGGGAGGAGTATAGATTGGTAGTAAGGGGAGAGGCTCCTACTACTGTGGAAGCTCCTTTTGAAGATGTGACAAGAGGTGTGCTCAACTCAGTTAGAGAGGTTGAGGAACTTACCCAGAGGGTATTGTTGAAAGGGGAAGAGATTCTCAAACCCAGGAGGAGTGAGAGAGAGGGAACGGATATATACATATCCACATCCAGTGCTGGTGGTGGTCTGCAGATGATGGTGGCAGGGGTTGTCTTAACTATGACAGCAGAGAGCGCCCAGAGGGCTGCCTTGGGAGCAGGGGCTATTGTGATGGATGTAATAGCATCCAATGATGGAAGACTCCCCCATGAGAAGATAGAGAGAATAAGACATCTAAGACCGGATATGATACTCCTCTCTGGAGGGGTAGATGGTGGAACTGTCTCCCATGTGGTTGAACTCGCAGAGCTTATAAGGGCAGCAGACCCAAGACCAAGATTTGGTATAGGGTATGAGCTCCCTGTCATATATGCAGGTAATAAGGACGCAAGGGAGTTGATTCTTAAGACTCTAAAGGATAAGACAGCTCTGGTGATAGTGGAGAATCTGAGACCTGTCCTGGAGAGGGAGAATCTAAGACCTGCAAGGGATAAAATCCACGACCTGTTTATGGAACATGTAATGGCTCATGCACCAGGTTATAAGAAGCTTATGGGATGGACAGATGTCCCTATTATGCCTACCCCAGGGGCTGTGGGGTTGTTGATTGAGAAGATAGGGAAGGGAGAAGGGATAGATGTCTTAGGGGTAGATATTGGAGGCGCTACCACAGATATATTCTCTGTATTTGAGGACGAGACTGCCGGAGGGGAGAGGGTCTTTAACCGCACAGTCAGTGCAAATTTAGGGATGTCCTATTCAATATCTAATGTAATGGCAGAGGCAGGGATAGATAATATCCTCAGATGGGTTCCTTTTAAGGTAGAGGAGGCAGATATAAGGAATAGGATAAGGAATAAGATGATTCGTCCTACTACCATCCCCCATACCTTGAGAGAGTTAAAGATAGAACAGGCAGTGGCAAGGGAGGCTTTGAGACTCGCCTTAGACCAGCACCGCTCAATGGCAGTGACTCTGAGAGGTCGTCAGCAGGAGCGGACTATATCTGATGCCTTTGCTCAGAAACTCTCCGGAGAGACCCTTGTCAATATGATGAAGCTGAATCTTGTAGTAGGTTCAGGAGGAATCCTCTCCCATGCACCAAGGAGGTCTCAGGCAGCTATGATGCTTATAGATGCTTTCCTTCCTGAAGGGGTTACAAAGTTAGCCGTAGATTCCATCTTTATGATGCCTCACCTCGGTGTTCTCTCTACAGTCCATGAGAGGGCAGCAAAAGAGGTCTTCAACAAGGACTGCTTAATAAAATTGGGAACCTGCATAGCACCCGCAGGGATAGGTAAAAGAGGAGGGAAATGTGTGACTGTGAGGGTTAAAAAACAGAATGGAGAGACTTTGGAAAAAACTGTTAATTTTGGTGATATGTTCCTCTTCCCCTTAGGACTGGGAGAGAAAGCTACTGTGGAAATCCTTCCAGAGAGAGGGTTTGATGTAGGGGAAGGGCGAGGTAAGAAGGTAATCAGAGAGATAGAGGGGGGTGTTGTGGGACTGATTGTGGATGCAAGGGGAAGACCATTGACCCTGCCAGAGGATGATAATCAGAGGATAGAAGACTTGAAGAGATGGGCAGAAGCCCTGAAACTGTATCCAGAATGAATAGATATAAAGATTGGTTTGAGCAGGCTAAAAGAGATTTAGACCATGCAAGGAAGAGCCTGGAGATGGAGGATTATGAGTGGCTTGCTTTGCTGCCCATCAAGGAGCAGAAAAGGCAGTGGAGTCTTTATTTATGAAATGGGGTGAAATAGCCTGGGGGCATTCGGTGTATGAACTTTTAAAGAATTTACCAGAGAATGTAAAGCCTGATAACCCCTTCATAGATAAAGTGAAAACCTTAGACAAATATTATATCCCTCCCCGATACCCTAATGCTCATCCCTCGGGTCCCTCTTATCAATACTATTCAGAGGAAGACGCTAAAGAAGCTATAAGTATAGCCAGGGAGGTGATAGAATACTGTGGGAGTAAAGGTCTTTAGACTGGATAGAGCCAAAATAATGGTAAACCTGAAAAGGTTTGCTGAAGAGCTTGGGGAGCGGAAAGAGGTATTAGGGGTGGTTCTCTTTGGGTCATTAGCCAGAGGTGAGGCTACCATAGCCAGTGATGCAGATCTCCTTATCCTCTTAAAAGATTCCCCCTTAAGATTTGATGAGAGAATTCCTTGTAGAGACAGCTTTAAATCAAGGAACCATCCTTTATGAGAAGAAAAACTGCTTTTCCCTTCTCCATAGGGAGAAAACATATCTGCCGTAGCTCTATGCGAAGGCAGGGAAAGGAGGTATAGATGATTTATAAAAAAGTAGGATTAGTAATAGCGATAGTGGTAGGTATGGTCTGGATAATAGGATGTCCTTCCAAAGATACTGAACCACCCGAAGTAAAGATTACAAACCCTGCCAATAATGCTACTGTCTCTGGTGTAGTCACAGTAAGGGCTGATGCCAGGGATAACGAAGAGGTGGTAAAGGTAGAGTTTTATATTGATGGAGAAATGTCCTGTTCTGATTCTGCATCCCCTTGGGAGTATGAGTGGGATACCAGACCTCTGCCTGATAGCAGCGCCCACACAATATTAGCAAAAGCTTACGACCCTTCTGGAAATATGGGAAGCTCTGAACTAATAACGGTATTGGTTAGACTACCAAACCAGCCACCCAATCCACCCGCTATTCCAAGTGGTCCAACAAGTGGAGGCGTTGGGGTCTCATATACCTTCTCAACCTCGACATCTGACCCAGAGGAGGATAAGGTTGCTTATCAGTTTGATTGGGGGGATGGAAGTCCTTTGAGTTGGACATCCTACTATCCCAGTGGAGATACTGTTTCAGCATCCCATTCTTATGCGAGTGAAGGCACTTATCTTATCAAGGTTAAAGCCAAAGATACTCAGGGTGGGGAGTCTGACTGGTCAGGTGAACATGAGATTGTAATCACGGCAAACCGTCCACCAAATACCCCTTCTGACCCTTCACCCCCGGATGGAGCAACTGACCTTACTCCACCCATAACCTTATCTTGGAAAGGTGGGGACCCTGACTCTGGGGATGTAGTAAAATACGATGTCTATTTTGGAACCGAGACTTCCCCTCCAAAAGTAGCAACCGACCTTTCAGAGACCTCCTATACTCTATCAGAAATAAAGTACAATACCAAATACTACTGGAAGATAGTAGCAAAGGATGATAAGGGAGCGACATCAGAGGGTCCTGTATGGAGCTTTACAACAAGTGCTCAACCGAAGGAGATAGAGATAAAATATGATGATGGAGAGAGAGAAGAGGCATGGCGCATTGTGACTGAACAACCGAGAGAGGTAGATGATGACCAAGTTGGTTGGTGTATGAAGATGACCCCACCATCTTATCCCTTCACTTTAACAAAAGTGAAGTTCTTCTTTTCCGAAGTATCTTACGACTTCTATCTCCATGTATATAAAGATGAGTATGGAGAGCCAGGTCGTAATCTACTCCACACACCCTATCTTATAAATTATACAGATGTGCCTTGGGAAGACTGGTGGGTCCATGATGTCTCCTCCGAGAATGTAGTAATAGAATCTGGCGACTTCTATGTGGGATTCTGCTATAGGTATATTGATACCGAAGATGGACTCTGTGTAGCTATAGGTGCGGATCAGTCTCCACCTTTTGATGACCGAGCATGGGTCAATGTAGGAGAAGGTTGGAGCCTCTTCTCCAGTTATGGGTATGAGTATAGATATGACCTTATGATAAGAGCAGTAGGTTATATAGGTGGAGTGGCTTCTCCAAGGAAAGAGGTAGAGATTACAGGTCAACCTGTGCGAATCTTCAAACCAAAAGGGAAGATAAAGGCTAAATTTATGGCGTATCCAATAAGGGAGAAGAAGTAGGA
>CAZWJY010000104.1:0-6762 GCA_964634335.1 uncultured bacterium | reverse complement strand
CTTTATAGCCAGAGTCACATCTCCTGATACTGCTGCTATGAAATCAGAGGATACTGTCTTTGTCTGGGGATACTCCTCTGTGGATTCAACAGTAGATGGGGGGAAGGATGCAGCAAGGCTTATCACTTATATCCCTGCAGAAACTACAGTAATAATAGATACCACCATCTATATCCAGATAAGTCCTCCTGATTCTGATTATATCTATAGAGAGTTTACAAAGTATGGATACCCTGATTCAACAACCCAAAACCCCTATTCTCTATGGATAGTGAATAGAAGTCATAGAGACAGTATAACTATTATTCCCCAGATACTTACCGATACCACTATCCTCCCTTATACTCTTCCCTATGTAGACCTCCATACTGTCCACTGGTTTGAGCCTACCCAGGGCAAGGGAGACTGGAGAATAGTCCTATGGGATAAGGATGGTAACCCCTTGAGGGATAATAACGGGAATGGGGACATAGACCTTGTGGATGTAAAACCAGGGACTACAAACTTCCAGATGATGGTTGTAGCTCCTCCAGGGCTTGGCTATATTGTTGGTCCTACGGATACCACGAGGATAGATTCTGTATGGTTAAAGGCATATACAGATGTGAAGACTCCGCCTGAATTGAAGGATACGACTGAGGATACCACCTTTATAAAGACTACCCTTGTCCCTCCTCTTGATATCCATAACTATCCCAACCCCTTCAGGGGACATAAGACCACCTTTATCTTCTCTCTCCCTGATGATGGTAGGGTTACCCTTAAACTCTTCAATAGAGCTGGGGAGCACATAAGGACTCTAATAAAGGACGAGCCCTATACGATGGGTATCCATGAATGTCCTTGGGATGGAAAGAATGAGAAGGGTATGGATGTAGGACCCGGAACCTATCTCTACCCCTTCTATTTTAAGGCAGAGGGCAAATATCTTCCTGGGGAGACGCTTTATAAGAAAGGTGCGACTATAATAAAGAAAGCCCTTCTCTTACCATAAGGGGGTGATATGAAGAAAGCTCTTTTAATCTGGCCTCTATTTATCGGGCTTCTATGGGGCCAGGATAAGGGTATAGGGACTTCAACTATGCCCATATTTAAGGTGGGATTCGGTCCAAGAACAGCTGCTATGGGAGGTGCATTCATAGGACTCTCAGACGATATTGGTGGGATGTGGATAAACCCTGCAGGTATGGCTCAGAGGGATATGGGGGATGCTCTCTTAGCCCATCATCAGTGGTTCCAGGATATAAGGGATGAATATGTGGGGGTTCTCTATCCATGGGGCAGGAAGAATACCATAGGTGGAGGGTTATGCTTCTCCTCTGATGGAGGGTTTGAGCACTGGAGTTCCTCTAATGACTCCTTGGACCCCTTCATTATCTCCCACTCCTCTGGAGTTCTCTTCCTATCCTTTGCCAGAAGGATTATTGCTGAGCACCTCTTTGTGGGTGCTGGACTTAGAGGGGTATACCAGAGTTATCCCGGTCAAGATTATGAAGGGACCCTGTTTGGGTTTGGTGGGGGAGTAGATGCTGGGGTTCTCTTAAAACCCTTCCCCTTCCTCGGTTTAGGGGCATCCCTTACCAATGCTGGGGCTGTCTTCTATCCAGGAGGAGATAAAGGGACCTATAACCTCCCAACTGCCATAAGGGTAGGAGGAGCCTTTAACTATTCTACCCCTATGTTCTCCTTAAATCTCCTCTCAGATGTAGAAGAGCTAATTTTAGAAAGGATAACCCCTATCGTCCATATGGGATTGGAGGTGATGCCAAATCTGGCTCCTGAGGCACCAACGGTAGCCATAAGGCTCGGTTATCAGACAGGTCCTGTCTCCTCTGAGGTTTTGGAAAACGAGCAGGATAATAAGTGGAAGAGAGGTCTTATAGCACTCACAGGGGTTGGAATTACTGCTGGTCTGGGAGTGAAGTGGCAACAGTATAGGGTGGAGTATGCCTTTGCTCCTTACGGTGTTTTGGGCACAACCCATCGAATAGCCTTCGGTCTGGAGTTTGGAAAGAGACCCCTGCCAGGAGCTCTTATTGTGAAAGTCATAGATGGTGCTGATAAGAAACCCTTAGAGGCTGATTTAGATATCACAGGGGTTTACAATAGGAAGGTATCTACAGAACCTGCAACAGGTAAATTCTTTGTCTATGGGCTACCATCCGGACCTGTGAAGATAAGGGCTTCAAAGAAGGGATACTATCCAGGAACAGACTCCACAAGGATAGTGGCTCCTGATACTGCAGAGAAGGTTATTGTCCTCTGGAGTGTTCCACCTGGAGACATTATAGGAAAGATTTATGATGTGAAGACAAAGGAACCCTTGGCAGCCACAGTGGAATTCTCAGGGAAGAGGTCTGGTAAGGTTGAGGCTAAGAGTGATGGTAATTATAAGACCGAGAAGGTTCCATCAGGAGAATACCATCTTGTAGTAACACCTGTGGATAAGCACTACTTCCCTCAAGAGGCTACAGTCTCGGTAGAGGCAGGAAAGACCACAAGGAAAGACTTTGCTCTCTTAAGGGAGAAAGAGGTCATTGTTCTCAAGAATATATACTTCGAGACCTCAAAGGCAAACCTCTTACCTGAATCTTATCCCACCTTGGACTATATAGGGAAAATCCTGATAGAGAATCCTGATATAGTGGTAGAACTTTCAGGGCATACAGACATTAGACCTATCAGAACAAGGGAGTTCCCTTCCAATTTAGAACTCTCTCAAGCCAGGGCAGAGGCTGTGAAGGATTACTTAGTAAAGAAGTTTAAGATAGACCCAAAGAGGCTGGTGGCAAAAGGCTACGGACCTTATTATCCCATTGCTTCATCTCTTACAGAAGAGGGGATGTATAAGAACAGGAGAACGGAATTTAAGGTCCTTTCTGGTGTGAAATACTACCAAGAGATTAAGAGAAAGTGAGGAGAGGAATGAAAAGAATAGTTAAGTTTGGGATTCTTCTAATAAGCATAGTAGGTATAGCTCAGGGTAGCTGGATGATGTTTAGAGGAGGACCACAACATACCGGTAGGTCTAAGGGTGCGGTACCTGATAGTGTAGGTTTCTTGTGGAGGTTTAAGACCAGAGGTAAAATCACCGGTTCACCTGTTATTGATGGTTCAGGCACTGTCTTTGTAGGGTCTGAAGACTCCTGTATATATGCTATAAATCCTGATGGGTCTGAGAAATGGAAATACAAGCTTGACTCTCCTATCTATGCTACACCCGCAATAGATAAAGAGGGGACGGTCTATGTTCCTGATAGCACCCTCTATGCCTTTGAACCCTCTGGCAAATTAAAATGGAGGAAAGCCTTAAGGGGTCCAATCCGTCAGTCTTCACCTGTCATAGGACCTGATAATACCATATACATCGGTGAATTTGCAGAGAGAGGAGAAAACCTCTTCGCCTTGGATAAAGATGGGAACAAGAAGTGGGGATTTAAGACTGAGGTCTCTGTCCTCTCTTCACCTGCTATAGGTAAGGATGGCAATATCTACTTCGGATGTGCTGACTTCTATATCTATAGCCTTACACCCCAGGGAAGGAGGAGATGGAAACAGATGACCAGATGGAGTATCGTATCCTCCCCTGCTATAGATAATGGAGTTGTATATGTAGGAAGTATAGACTCCTGCCTCTATGCCCTAACTACTGGAGGAAAACTGAAGTGGAAGTTCCATACATCTGGCTGGATTACTTCTTCACCAGCTATAGGGAGTGATGGAACTGTGTATGTAGGGAGTCTTGACTCTTGCCTCTATGCGGTAGATAAGAATGGGAAGGAGAAGTGGAAGTTCAAGACAGGGGGTGGGATAGTCTCCTCCCCTGCTATAGATGCTAATGGGGTTATCTACTTTGGTGGACTTGACTCTTATCTCTATGCCTTAAACCCTGATGGTTCTTTAAAATGGAAACTCAAATTCCCAGAGGGTATCCATTCATCACCAGCTATATCTGATAAAGGGGTTATCTATATAGGATGTAATGATGGATATCTATATGCAGTAGGTAAATAACGGGCAGATTTGGGATGGAATTAGTCCGGAGGTAGGGGTGAGGAAATGAGAAAGCTCTGGCCTCTCCTTTTCTATCTATCCCTTTATGGGTCCTGGCCTATGTTCCAACATGACCCAAAACATACAGGGAGGAGTAATATCGCAGGACCTGCTCAGGAGCCGAGTTCACCTTTGAGGATAGAACTTCAAGACCCTATCTCTGCACCCCCTACCGTAGGGGAGGATACCACCGTATATGTGGTGACTCTGAATGGGAGAGTAGCAGCCTTAGACTTTAAGAAGGGTAGAATAAAGTGGAAGAAGGAGATCGGGAGTCCTATAAAAGCATCACCGGCTATAAAGGGTGAAAAGATATTCTTTGGTGCTCAGGACGGATACTTCTATGCCCTGAATACCTCCAATGGAGAGGTGGTATGGAAGAGAGAAGTGGGGGTAGTGAACAGCTCCCCCTGTCTTAGAGGAGACCGCCTCTATTTTGCCGGTGGTAATTCTATATTTGCCTATTCTACCCAGGGGGCAGAACAATGGAAGCATACCACTAAGAGTTCCATAAGTTCATCCCCGGCTGTAGGCGATGATGGATGGGTCTATTTTCAGACTTACTATGGAGACTCCTTAGGGGTATATGGACTTGATGCAGCAGGTAAAAGGAGGTGGTTCTTTCCTACATCAGGAGGGATAGCCTCTCCATCCATAGGGATAGATGGTAACATCTATATAGGAGACCAGGGTGGTGTCTTCTATGCGATCGATTCCAAAAAGGGGACTCTCCTATGGCAGGATACCTTAGGAATCATTACCTCTACCCCTGCTATAGGAAAGGATGGAACTATCTATATAGGTTCTAAGAGCACAGGTCTCTTCTATGCCCTTAAGCCTGAGGATGGAGAATTGAAAGGGAGTTATTCTACTGATAATGTCACTGCCTCCCCTCTAATTGATGGTGCGGATAGAGTGTATATCGGTTCATTAAATACTAACTTCTACTGTCTCCTCTCAGACTTGAGATATAGCTGGCGGAAGTCTCTTAATGATAGGATAGAAGTGGGAGCAGCCATAGGACCTGATGGGACTATATATGTGGGCACTAAGAAAGGGACGGTCTATGCCCTTTCAGCAAAGTCAGGTGTGACTCAATCCTCTCTTGAATCCCCTTACACCCTTTCCCTCTCCCCTAACCCTTTTAAGAAGTCTATGACTATCAGTTTTCAACTACCAGAGGAAACAGTAATCTCTCTTAGAGTCTACAATGCTATGGGAAGAGTCGCTAAGACTTTTGCTAAAATTGAGAGTCGAGATTCTAAAATCTACAGGGTTATCTGGGATGGTAAGGATACACAGGGGCATAAAGTTCCCTCAGGGGTCTACTTCATCTGTCTCAAGACTGATAAAAGCATTCACATCAAAAGGGCAGTCTTAATAAGATGAAAAACTCTAAGTTCTTTATCCTTGTCTTTAGCTCTTTGCTCTTTGCCCAGAATGTGGGGGTGGAGACCTCTGGGGGGGTTGACCTATTCCCCTGGATAGTTAAGGATAGTAAAGGAAATCTGTATGTAGTCTCTGAGGATGAGATTGTGAAAGGGGACTGGGATGTCCATATAGCTAAATCTACAAACAAGGGGCTTAAGTGGTCTTCTGCTATGGGCTCTGGCTGGCCACTCTCCTATCCCTGGGTCAGCAACCGCCGTCCAGGGATTATTATCGGGAAGAGGGATAGTATATACATCTTTCCTGAAGGACCTTACAAGACCGACACTATAGTGGATAACAATTTCTTCTGGATTGTATCTGTGAGCGGAGGTGGAGGATGGTCCCCTGCTACCTATATAAGGAATACAGCGTGGTATAAGGACTGCACCTATCCTGTAGGAGCAGACAGACCACCTTCAGAGAGACTTATCGTCTTTGAGTGTGATACAAACCCTAAGAATCCAGATATCCTTGGCTTCTACTTTGTAAAAGGGGATACCCTTGTCCATATAATAAATATTGCAAAGAGTAGCAAACCTGAAAGATATCCCTGTATAGCCCCTACCCCTGATGGTTTTATTGTTGCCTATGAGTATTATGATAATGGATGGGATATCCAGGCTCTTAAGGTAGTGGGTGGCAACCCTGGTCTGCCTCTGAGTATAGCTACTGAGCCTGGTATAGACGAACGCCAACCCTATCTTGCATCAAGTGGTGATTATGTCTACTGTGCCTATTCAAGGGGGGATGATATCTATATAGCCTATTCTACAGATGGTGGCAACTCCTTTGAATCTGTGCCAGTGGCTGTCTCTGAGGATGTTGAGCATTGGCCTGCTGTTGCCTGTAAAGAGAAGATAGTGGATGTTGCCTATTATCATGGAACCGGGAATATCTATCATCAGAGGTCTATGGATAATGGTAGGACTTGGACAAGACCTGATATCGTAACTACCCAGCCTACTGCAGTGGATACACCAAGGGTCTCTATACTCTATGACGATACCTGCCATATCGTTTGGGTTGATAATAGGAATGAGAAGGGTAATTTAGATATCTACTATGGAAGACCAGGTCAGGGAGGAACTACCGGGATTGAGAATTCTGATGAGGAGATTTCTTCTCTGAGGGTCTCTCCTAACCCTTCTAAGGGGTCAATAGTTATCACTTATCAGTTATCAGAAAAGGGAGGGGTGAGTCTGTTGATTTATGATGCCTTAGGGAGGAAGGTAAAGGAATTGTGGGAAGATACGGGATTAGGGCACAGAACTGAGGGCT
>CAZWJY010000103.1:0-6859 GCA_964634335.1 uncultured bacterium | reverse complement strand
TTTAAATTATATGGACAGAAATGAAGGTCTTGTAGTAGAGATACTATTTGGGGAGGAAGGGTTTAAGTCTGCCTGGAGAGTGCGAGAGGAGGTATTTGTTAAGGAACAGGGGATTGACCCTTCAATAGAAAGGGACAGGTTTGATGATATCTCTGAGCATCTCCTGCTTAAGAGAGATAGAGAAGTCATAGGCACAGGAAGGCTTTATAAACATAAGGGAATCTGGTATATAGGACGGATGGCAGTCCTTTCTAATCTACGAGACCAAGGTCTTGGGCAGATGATTCTTGAAGGTTTACTTAGAAGGGCTCAAGAGAAGGGTGCAGAATCGGTCACTCTCCATTCTCAATTATCGGTTATGGAATTCTATGAGAAGAGGGGGTTCCAACCAAAGGGGCAGGAGTTTAAGGAGGCAGGGATTCCCCATATTGAGATGGTCTGGATAAGACCAGACCTGCGTAAGCTTTATGATGAGACTCTTATATCTGTAGCTCAGTCTTACAATTATTTCTTCTCTAAGTATGGCTCTGAGTATAAATGGCTCCTCAAGGAACACCCAAAACTGGTTAAGGACTTCTTTATGGTGAAGGATAAGAACCCCTGGCAACTATCTCATCCATTAATTTTAGATTTCTGTAACCCCACCTCTGCATCTGAAGTGGTTGACCTTGGCTGTGGTGGAGCACTCCTCTCAGGTAAATTCCAGGGTTGGGTTGGTTTCTATACAGGGGTAGATATTTCGGATGAACTTATAAAGAGAATAAAAGCCCAGGATTGGTCAGACTCTAAAATTCATATCAAGGATCTCTTATGCGAGCCTGCTCACCTAACCAGCCTTGCCCATTCCTGTTTTGATATCGTAATTTGCTTAGGTCTATTGGAATACTTCCCCCTCTCCTATAATAGACTTGTCCTTGAAGAGATTCTAAGGTTAGCAAAACCTGATGCCAGGATTGTCCTGGACATTCCAAACCCAGAGCATCCCCTTATTAAACATATGCTTACTATTGAGAAAGCTCGGGGCACACCTATCTCTATATGGTCATCAGAGGAGTTTGAATCTATCCTTCAGGAGATGGATTTTAAGATTAGAGAGAAAAATAGTGAATATCCGACAACCCTCTATCTTCTGAGTAAGGGATAAACCAGACTATTTAAAGAGGATAAATTTCTCAGGAGCTCTCTTGCCCAATTGATAGAAATAGACCCCTGTTTCAGCTTTAAAGTAGAGCCTCCCTTCACCCTTTAAAAACAGACTCTTTATAACCCTTCCTGTTGCATCATAGATTCTCAATTCTCTCTTATAGGGTATGTTATAACTCATAACCACATATCCCTTAGATAAAGGCAGGAGAGAGAATTGAATCTCCTTCTGAGAGGATTTTTCCAGAATACCCATAACCCCTTCAATGGATTTCTCAAGGCTATCATTACTATGATTCTTATCCTCTGGATGATAGACATAGACGAGGAGATTATAAGTTCCTGCTCCATCCACTGTCCAACTCTTAAAGCTTACCTCTTTCTGTTCATTTTTGCCTGCATCTATATTCTTAACATCTGTATATACAATACTTCCACCTTTTCTTATTATACAATCTGTTTCAAAGTATGCCTTAACATCACCATAGTTGGTTACCGTAGCCTTTGGGGTATAGGTGTGGTTTACATAGAGGGTATCTGGAATATCTATTGAAACGACTGCAGGGTCACAGAATTTTCCTTTCCCGTATATATCTATTTCAAGACTATCATTGGAGTTATCCTCATCATCCTCATAGGATGTATAGACAAGGAGACGGTATAGACCGGTAGATGCCACTTCCCACTTATCAAACTCTACCTCTTTAATCTCATTCTTTCCCGCACTTACTGACTTACTGGATGTATAGACTACCTCCCCATCCTTCTTAACCACGCAGTTCACCTGAAATTCTATGTTTACTTTACCATAGTTTATAACCTCTGCCTTAGGTATACACTCACCATCCACAGTATCTGGGACATCTACAGAGAGGACGGCTGGGTCATAATACTTGAGAGCAATAAATTCTAAGTCATCAAAGTATGTCCTTTGCCCATACCACTTTCCACCCCAAAACATACCTGCACCCCATACATAGACAGTTCTGATAGTATCCTTAGTAAAAGGAAATTTTGAGAGCCAATCATTATAGACATCCATTCTTAGGGAGTCCCATTTATTTTCCAGAGGCATATAGATCCAGATAATTTTAGTAGAATCGTTATCCGGTCTCTGTTTTGGGTCTACAGAACTTCCTACAATATCATACCAGAGTTGATTGTGAATTCCTCTTAGTATAAAACCAAACTCTTGAGACATAGATTCATCATGGTCTATAAAATAGACCTTCACAATCCATCTGAATGTCTTCAAGTCATCGGTTGCTTTCCTACATTTAAGATCCTGCTTCAGCCAACCAAAAAGCTGGTCTTTATCGGCTGTTCCTGTTGTCTTAGATGCATCAATTAAAGCAGAGGCTTCCCCGGTGAAGGACTCTGTGGTATCATATCCATCCACTTTCATACTATCTGCCACTGCACCTCCACTGGCAAATACTGAATCACTCCAAAAATCTCTAAAATTCTCCTCCTCAAAACCTGCATCCTTTAATACATTTATCTCATCAGTTGAGCTTAATGCCCTTGGGTTATAGTGTCTTACATACTTTTGCACAGGAGAATCTGTAGCCAAAACCTTAACCCCCCAGAGAACCAGAACCCCTAAGAGGGGGGTCATGAAACACCCCTTTACCAACTCCCCTCTTTTCTCTCTCATAGTTTAAAGTATATAAGATTTTTCTGTTTTGTCAAGGCTCTGTTTGTAGACTGGCTTTGTTATCCTGCAGTAGACCCATCAGGTTGAAAATCTACGAGTTTCAAAACTATGGCGGTATCCCTTGCGGTCTTCACCCATAAAAAATTTCCACGACAAGAGGGACACTATCTCAACTTGAAAGATATACTTGACAGTTTATAGATAATTACTATTCTCTTTTGGAAAGGAGGAGAAATGCAAAGGCTTTTCCTTGTTCTGTTTTTTATAGGAAGCGGGAAAGCCCTCTTCTCTGAGGAGCTGATATTAAATATCAACACCTCCCCTTATCAGATAAGAACTCTTTCTAATGGAGTTTCAGAGATTGAGATTCCAGACTACTCTCTTTTAGGCAGACCGGGAAAGCCTAATCTGCCCTGCAGGATTTTATTTATTGCCCTTCCACCAGGGGCGGAGGTAAACTCTGTAGAAGTAATAGGAGAGCGCAGAGAGATTGGAAGCTACAGAATAGAGCCAGCCCTGCCTATCCTGCCAATGATGAATAGACCTGAAATCATAGAGAAAAGGATAAGAGAATTTGAAAGAATAAAAGAGGAAGCTTATGCCTCAAATGAACTCTATCCAGAACTACTTGGAGAACTCATCAGTGAAGGTAGCCTTAGGAAATATAGATTTGCTGTAATAGCCCTCTATCCCTTTGCTTATAGGGCAAAATCTCAAAGGCTTTACTATGCAAAGGACATCTTCTTAAAGATTTCGTATACCCAGAACCTTGAACTTATCGATTCCTCTCTCCTCTCTGATATCTCTGCTGATAAAGAAGCCTCTGAGCTCTTCTATAATTGGAATCAGGCAAGAAAGTGGTATAGTTCTAAAAATCCAAAAGAGGCTGAGGGGTATCTCATAATCACTACCTCTTCCTTAGTCTCGGTGGTTGATATCCTGAAAGATTGGAAGACCCAGCTTGGTTATGATGTGGAAGTAGTAACAAAAGAGTGGATTGATAAGAACATCTCAGGGTTAGACCTTCCCCAGAAAATCCGCAACTATCTGCGTAGCAGACTATCTGATATAGCCTATGTCCTTATTGTAGGTTCAGACAATCTCATCCCTATGCGACGCTGCTGTCCCTGGACCAATGACCCTGATGGTCCTTATGATTGGGATTTAATGTCTCCTATCCCTACTGACTTCTATTATACTGACCTATCCTCTCCGGATTCTCTATCCTGGGATAGGGATGGAGATACACTCTATGGAGAGCGGGGGGATGATAGACCTGATTTTGTTGCTGATGTGGGTCTGGGAAGAATTCCCTTTGATGACCCTGCCACTATCTCTCATATCTTTGAGAAGATAAAGTCCTTTGAAAAGAATAGGAATTTTGCTTATAAGAAGAGTTCTTTGCTGGCTGCGAGTATAATCTATTATAAGAATGAGAACGGATGGGGTCTACCTGAAATAGATGGTGCTACACTTATGGAGAAACTGATAGAGGATAATATCGTAGAGAGCACCTATGCCACTACCCTTTATGAGAAGGAAGGGTTAGCTCCTTCAAAGTATGACTGTGATTATCCGGATAGCAGAGAAAATATACTCTCTCACTTTAAGGGTAAGGGGTTGTTTATAGAGTTCCATCACGGTCTTGCTGAGACATTTTACAGGCATATATGGGCTGAAGATGATGGAGATAGTGTTCCTGAATATACAGAGATATCCAGTCCTCCTGCCCTTGAATCCTCAGACGCTTCTAAATTGGATGATAATTATCCTGCAATTGTCTTCTTAGGTTCCTGCCTGAACGGCTATCCAGAGAATATAAATAACCTCGGTGCGTCTTTATTAGACAGAGGGTCTGTAGGGACGATTTCCTCTTCCCGTGTCACCTATGGAATTTTTGGTTGGGATAATCCAAGAGATGGGGGTATACAGAGTTATACCTATTACTTCTTTGAATCACTCCTCAAGGATACCTCTACCACCCAGGGGATAGTAGGACTTGCCCTTAATAGGGGTAGGGATTTATATATGAAGCAAGGTCTCGGGTATAGAATAGGTCCTACAGGTTATGCTACCGCTTATGATTTCAATCTCTATGGAGACCCATCTCTCTATCATTTCGGTCATCCCTCCTTTCCTGGAATTACTGAGAGGTCTATTACATCCCCTATTTCTCTCTCTTTGAGTAGTAATCCGTCTTCAAAAGAGATAAGGGTCTCCTATCATCTGCCTACCAAGAAGAGATTGAGAGTGAAGATATGGGATAGGACTGGAAGGTTAGTCAAGACCCTGTTAGATAGGAGAGAAGAAGAGGGGCATCATACGATATTATGGAAGGGGGATAATGATAGAGGAGAAGAGGTCCCTTCAGGGGTCTATTTCCTTGAGTTTGATGCACAGGAGGGTTCTATCACAAGGAAGATAATCCTCCTCAAATAGATGTGCTCTCCTTTTTAGCGTTTGGGGTGGTCTACACTTTTCACTGGATTTGACTAAATTCGTTCCTGTTATTGCGAGCCTGCCGCTACGCTCCTCGCAATGACCATAGTTGACTTTACCATGCGAACTCTTCCCTTCTCTTATATAGCCTCTGAACTGCAAATCCTATCCCTATACCATATAGGTTTTTAGGTTTTGGACTTTTTAAAAATACCTTTAAGCCCTTGAAGAAAGGGAGTCTGTAATACTCCTTTTTGTCCATTATCTCTCCCAAGAGATTTACCATCTCATTATTGAGGGAGAAGAAGGTTTGGGGAACTAAAAGGTGGAGTCTTGACCTGGAAGGGAATGGCTTTACCCTCTTTGGATACTCATAAAGAAGAGAAGGGTTATCCTCCTTTAAGGCGAGTGAGATAACCTCTCCTGCTCTCTTTCCACTAAATATTGCCCCTCTTACCCCTCCCTTGGTAAAGGGAAAGAGGAATCCTCCTGCATCCCCACAAAAGAGAACCCCTGGAAAGACTATTCTTACAGGGTATCTATCAAAGGGGACTCTTCCTCCCTGAACCGTTATTCTCTTTTCAGGGTCTATCCTTAAGAGTTTAAGAAACTCCTCCAGCTTTCTTCTCACCTTCCCTACACTCCCTACCCCAATACTTGTCTCTATCCCTCTGTAAAAGACCCAGGCATAGCCTGGATAGAAGTCCTCATAATGGTAGAATAATAGATAGTCATCCTTAAATCTCTCCATAGGAGGAAATTTATACTGGACTGCGTCTATATATTCATGGTATACGCCTAAGCATCTACCGATAGTGGAACTTGCCCCATCTGCAGCTATTAGATAGTGAGAGAGATATCTACCCTTTGTTGTGTATATCCTCCACAGGTCTTTCTTTCTCTCTACATATTCAACCTTTGTCTCGGTTAAGAGTTCTGCACCCTTTGATATCGCTTCCTGGGCAAGTTCTTGGTCAAATTTTGGGCGTTCTATACAGAAGCCCCTCTTAGGGAAGTATATGGTTGTATTATTGGGGAATATGAGCCTCCCCCCTTTTACCTCTCTCAATATCCAGGGCTTTTTATCATCGTATCCCAATTCTTTCAATACTTCATCTGTTATCCCCTCACCACAGTGATTGGGCACACCCACAATCTTCTTCTTCTCTAAGATAAGGACATCAAAGCCATTCTTCGCTATCTCCTTAGAAGCCACAGAACCTGCAGGTCCAGCGCCCACCACTATCACATCCCAGATTTTCTCTCTCATCCTATTCTCGGCTCAAAGGAGACCCGCACCTTCTTATATATCCTTGCAATAGTTCTCAGGTATCGCTTTATGGTCCACCCTTTCATCCTTGCATATCTCACAAGTCTATCCATCTTTTCCCTTGATATATGGGGGTGGTTCCAGGTGAGGTGTAAACAGTCAAATCTGCTCCAGTCCTTTTCAAAGACCCCAAACTTTGATTCAATATAATGGGCAAGAGGTGTCCTTGGAAGAGGAGTCAAGACAAAGATATGATAGACCATAAGAGGAAGAGTGTTTAAAAACTCAATATCTCTTTTAATAGATTCCTCTATATCATCCTCAAACCCAAATATATAGGTGCCCTGAAC
>CAZWJY010000102.1:0-6903 GCA_964634335.1 uncultured bacterium | reverse complement strand
CTATTCTAATTTTTTATAGACAACATCTATCACTGTTCCATCTACCCATTGAATAGCAGCTACTACTCTCTCCTTATCCAATTTTGGGGGTTTGGGTTTACCACCACATATCCTATCCACTTCCTTCTTTATCTCTTCAATAGGTCTTATAGGTAGGCTTGAACCCTTTATATTTTCTATCAGGTCTTCCCTTCTTGGATTTATAGCAATCCCCCTCTCTGTTATCACTACATCAATCAATTCAGAAGGTCCACAAACTGTAGTCACCTCATCCACAATTACAGGGATTCTATCTCTAAAAGATGGAACTGCAAGAATTGTGCACTTTGAGAATAGGCAGTCCTGCCACCCACCTATCCCATGGAGCAATGTGCCATCAGAATGGGTGACCACATTGGCATTAAAATTCACATCCACCTCTGTTGCTCCAAGGACCACAACATCTACCATAGATGCGAAATTTCCCTTCCCATGATAATTATAAGAAGTGAAGGGAGAAGTCCAGACATGATTTGGATTCTCCCTCATAGACCTTATACCCTCTAAATCAAAGGTCTGACCATCAAGGATATAAGGGGTCAGACCCTCTTCCAATAGTTCTACAAGATACTTTGTGCTTCCTCCCCTCACCCAACCTGCCTTTACCCCTGCCTCTTTCATATATTTTTTGAGATAGGGTATAAAGGCGAGGCTTGTTCCCCCTGCACCTGCCTGAAAGGAGAAGCCATCCTTCATAATCCCTGCCTCTTTTATAAATTTCGCTACATATTCAGCGATGAGGAGTCTTGCAGGGCTCCTCGTTATCCGAGTAGTTCCTGAGATAATCTTTGTGGGGTCTCCAATCTCATCCACCACCACTACATAGTCGACATAGTTCCCATGGATCTGCCAGGGTATACAGGGGAAGGGGACAAGGTTATCAGTAACTATTATCACCTTATCAGCATACTGAGAGTCTGCCAGGGCAAAACCTAATAGACCACAGGCAGATTTTCCATACAACCCATTTGCATTACCAAAGGGGTCGGCAGCAGGAGCAGCAATGACTGCCAAATCTATATGAACATCTCCATCCTGGACTGCACGGTATCTGCCACCATGGGAACGCAGGACACCCTGCCCTCTCATCCCACCCCTTGAACAGAACTCCCCTAATGGACCATTCATACTCCCTTCAATATGGTGGATTACTCCACTCTCTAAGTGTTTGATAATTGGCTTATGACAGGGAAAGGATGCGGATGGGAACCATACGAGATCCTTTATACCCATCTCTGCTATTATGTCAAAGAGCCTATTTGCAAGTTTATCCCCATCTCTGAAGTGGTGATGGGTGGAGATAGTCATCCCATCTCTTATCCCTGCAAGCTCTAATGCCTCCCTAAGACTACCCTTTACTTTATTCCCATCCTTTGGATAGTTTGCACAAGTCGTTATAGGCGGTGCTGCTTTTCTCCCTTTTGGGATATACTTTCCTATCCCTTTAAAGGGTATAACAGGTTTCCCATTTATCTCTTCAGGAACCCATCTGTTTATAGCATTTATGCTCATTTAAACCTCCTCTTCTAAAAAATTCCAAATTACAAGCTCCAAATAACAAATAAATTTCAAATGCTAAACCCAAAATACAACTCATTTCGATTTCTCTACTATAGAGCTAAAGATTTTTGTGAATTGAGTTGCTTCTTCAATTAAGGATTTTCTCTCCTTCTCGGTATCTGAGGTTTTTACTTCAATTAGTTTTAACCAATATACGGTTTCCTTAGACTCTTTACGGCAGATTTTAATTCTCATCTCCTCCAAATCATATCTCATTTTAGAAATTCGGTGTTTGAAGTTTTAACTTTTTGGTCATTTGAATTTGTTTGAGATTTGGGATCTGGAACCCTTTGCCAGTTCAAGAACCCTTTGCGCTCTTTTGAGAACAGGTGGGTCTATCATTTTTGTCCCTAAGGCAATAACACCGACCCCTTTCTCTTTTGCCTCCTCCATCGCCTTAACTATTCTCTCTGCTCTCTCTATCTCTTCCTTGGTAGGGGCAAAACCCTCATGGATGACCCTTATCTGTAGAGGGTGGATGCATCCCTTACCTTCAAATCCAAGGGCTTTTGCCTCCTCTACACTCTTCCTTAGTCCCTCCTCATCCGCTACATCTGAGAATACAGTATCAAGTGGC
Organism: uncultured bacterium; assembly: GCA_964634335.1. Lineage (GTDB taxonomy): Bacteria > Hydrothermota > Tepidihabitantia > CAYHGV01 > CAZWJY01 > CAZWJY01. The sequence goes on along the minus strand of CAZWJY010000102.1, from coordinate 4,727 downwards.
TGAACCCCTGCTGCTCTGGCTGCAATTATTACCTCCTGTCGGGCAACAAGGCTCTCCCTCCCCTCTTTTGTCCTCTCAGCCCCTATATCTTGAGTAAAATCCTCAAGCCCTATAGCAATGGCTACAACCCTATCCGATGATTTAGCAATCCTATAGGCATTTATAACCCCTAAGGCACTCTCTATGATAGGGATAAGGAAAATTTCATCCCTAACCCCTGCCTCTTCTATTCTTCTCTCTACTTCCTTTACCTGTTCCTCTGTCTCACATTTTGGTATGAGCACCGTATGTAAGTTATGAGGGATAAGAAAGGGAAGGTCTTCTAACCCTTGAGGTATCTGATTTATCCTCACCATCCTCTCTGCTCCCATAAAGTCTACTGCTCTTAAGGCATTACGCACTATAAACCTTGCACCAAATTTTGCATCTGGTGCCACACTATCCTCAAGGTCCAATACAATCCCATCAGGTTTATATAACCCTGCATTTATTATAAGCCTTGGCTGGTCTCCTGGGACATATAGCCTTGTTCGTCTAAAATCATCTCTTCTCTTTTTATAAAAATTCTCCTTGATGAATTCTGGAAGAAACTCCTCCCTTTTCTCTGGAAAGGCTTTTTTAATTACTGCCTCCACCCTTGCCATAATTACCCAGGGGAAGGCGCTGTAGTCTTCAAGATATAGATAGCAGTTTTCAATCTTAAAGAACTGGAGCATATCTCTAACCATCTCTCTTATTGAGTATCCGTAAAGGGATTCTACTTTACTCTTTACCTCTACATCCACCCCCCCTGAGAATCTCTGTTCAAAACGGACAAAGCAGTCTGCCCTTACATCTTCACCTCTTCTACCTATCTCTACCATCTTATCCTCCTTTGATATATCTCTTCAATCCACCTGCCCTAAGAATCTTTAAGATTTTATCCGGTAGTGGAGGGAATCTAAAGGTTTTTTCTCCTATCTTTATACTCCCCTTTTCAAAGTCTATATCAACCCTATCCTTAGGGGTATAGGCATCAACAGCTTCAGGACATACAATGACTGGGAGTCCTTGATTTATGGAAGAGCGGAAGAATATCCTTGCCACAGATTTTGCGATTATAGCCTTAATACCTATGTAGGAGAGTCCAACAGCAGGGTGTTCTCTGGACGAACCACATCCAAAATTCTCACCAACAATTATTATGTCCCCCTTCTTTACCCTCTTTGCAAAACTGGTATCCATCCCTTCAAATAAGTGTTGAATTATCCTCTCAGGCTCTGAGCTTTTTATATCATAGGTAAGTCTCCCTGAAAACATCTGGTCTGTATTGAAATTGTCTATATCTTTATAGTTCCATACCCCATTTGAACATCTATCTTCAGATACGGTATAGACAGAAATTTTTTCCTTTTTATAAGGAAACTTCCTTATCTTAGGTTTCTTTCCAAAAATTTCTCTCGGGTCTGTAATTTTACCAGAGATAGCAGAGGCAGCGACTGTAGCTGGTGATGCCAGGTATATATTTGCCTTGCTATTTCCCATCCTTCCGAGAAAGTTCCTATTGGCAGTAGATATGACATTCCAACCATCTGCAGGTATCCCCTCTCCTTTACCAAGGCATGGTCCACAACTTGGGGGTAGAACCACACCGCCTGCTCTTACAATGGTAGAGATTATCCCTTTTTCCAATGCCTGAAGATAGACCTCTCTTGATGCAGGAACCACAAGGAGCTGGACCCCTGGATGAATCTTTTTACCCTTGAGGATATTTGCGGCTATCTCCAAGTCCTCCAATCTCCCGTTTGTGCAGGTTCCAATTAGAGCCTCCTGAATTTTTATATCTTTAATTTCAGTGATTGTATGGACATTATCCACAGAATGGGGACAGGAGATAACAGGGACAATCTCTGAGAGGTCTATCTCAATAGTTTTTAAATAATCAGCATCAGGGTCTGCCCATACACCCTCTTTATCGGCAGGGAATACACAGTTCTTTGCACCCATCTCTGCTGCAAGATTTGCAAGGGTCATTCTGTCAGAGATGGAAAGAGATTCTACCCCCTGTCCATGGAATTCAACAGAGAGATAGTTTGCCCCTGATGCACCAAGCATACCGATAAGCCATAGAGCCAGGTCCTTTGCATAGACCCCTTTCTCTAATCTGCCTTTTAATATAACCTTCATACTCTCAGGGACTTTAAACCAGGTCTCACCCTTTATCCATAACCCTGCTGTCTCTGTCCTATCAATCCCACAGGCAAAGGTATTAAAAGCACCTGCAGTGGTTGTATGGGAATCGCTCCCTACTATGAGCATACCTGGATGTGCGTAGGTAGCCATAATTTGATGGCAGATCCCATCCCCTACAGGGTGAAAATTTTTTATGCTCTGCTCCTTTACAAACTCTTGAATTGCTTTATAATCATTTGCAATTTTGGAAGATGTAGGAGGTGCATCATGGTCAAGGACAATAAGAAGTCTGGATGGGTCAAAGACCCTCTTGCCCCCCATCTCCTCAAAGGTCTTCTTGATACTTGCTGTATTATCATGGGAGAGGATAATATCAGGTTTGCGAAAGACTATCTCCCCCCTTCTCCCCCTTAATATCTTTTCAGCAAATGTCTCACCCATCTCCAGACCTCTTGCCGTTCAGGGATAGTTTAGAATATTCAATCACAATAAGCCCCCTCTTTTGTATATAGATAATTGAATTTCAGAAAATGGTATCCCCTTTACAACCTCTCCTGTCTTCAGTTTTTTTATCTCCCCTGTGGTAAAATCCACTTCAATTTCATCCCCATTCTGTAGGTTCAGATGGTCAACATCTGCTACCATTATAGGAAAGCCTGAGTTTATTGCATTTCTCTCATATATCATACCGAAGGACTTTGCTATAATCATACCGATTTTCAATGACTTAAAGCAGTCTACCGCCTGTTGTCTTGAGCTCCCGCAACCGAAATTTTCTCCGGCTATGATAATATCACCCGGTTTTACCTTTTCTGGAAAGTCCTCCCATCCCTTTAAATTACTAAAGGCATAGCTTCCCATCTTCTCAATATCCTTCACTGCCAGATACTTATTGTGATAGATCATATCTGTATCTATATTATCCAATGAGATAACCCAGACCCTTCCCCTTATCCTTGTGGGAAGACTTCCAATCCTCTTTTTCCTTAACCTTTTCCCTTTAACCCTCAATTTTCCAAACACAGCTGGCTTATCAGGGATTTTATCTTCGGTAGTAATATATCCAGCTATTGCAGATGCTGCAGCTGTAGCAGGGGAGGATAGCCAGATCTCCCCTCCCCCCTGTTTACCAGGAAAGTTTCGGTTTCCTGTACTTACAGTTACCTCTCCTGGTCCATTCTGTCCTATCTGACCTTGGGCACACCCTGCACACCCCGCATTCCCAATAAGGGCTCCTGCCTTTTTAAAAATAGAGAAGATACCTTCCCTCATACATCTCTGCCATATCTTATCAGTGGAAGGAACTATTTTCAGAACTACCCCTGGTGCTACTCTTCTCCCTTTTAATATCTCTGCAACCCTTAGCATATCCTCAAATCTTCCATTTGTGCAAGAGCCTATGAAGACAGAATCTATCTTCTTCCCCCTTACTTCTTCCACTTTTATAACCCTATCGGGTGCACCTGGCTCAGATATAAGGGGGGAGAGGTTAGTAATATCAAGTTCTATAACCTTCTCATATTCTGCATCCTTATCTGCATAAAGAGGAGTAAAATCTTCTCCTTTGAAATGGTCTATTACAGCTCTATTTGGAGGAATGAGGATGGTAATGGCTCCCATCTCTGTAGCCATAGATGCAAGAGTAATCCTTGCAGAGAGGTCAAAACTTTCTATAACCTCCCCATAAACCTCTACCGCATATCCTAAGAGCCCTGATGCACCGAAATATTTTAAAAGGAAGAGAGTAATATCCTTTGGGGTTACTAAATCAGAAGGTCTTCCTTTTAGAACCAGTTTTACTGTGGGTGGAGTTTTAAACCATATCCTCCCTTTTGCAAAGACATAGGCGATATCCAGATCTCCCATACCCTGTCCAAAACCACCTATAGAACCAACGATATTGGCATGGGAATCGGTAGAGACAAGGGTCCCACCAGGGAGGATGAGTCTCTCATCTATTGCCAGGTGGGTCCCTATCCCCATATTTACATCATAGACCCTTATCCCATATCTTCTTGCAAACCTCCTACAGATATGTTGATTAGCTGCATAACCCTGGTCTGAGCCTGTGGGGTTACAGTCAAAAGTAAAGAAGGTCTTTTCAACATCGTCAATACCAAGACCATAATCTTCCAGATGTTTAACTACATTAGCGCCACCAAAATCTCTTGCAATCCTTACATCTATCTCCATATCCACAATGTCGCCGGGTTTGACCCTCTGAGAGGTATGTCTGGAGATTATCTTCTCAATTATCGTCTGACCCATCAAACCCCCTTTTTCTAATAAGGGTTATATTAACCCATTTCCGAAGGGTGTCAACCCTCAGACTATTGAAAGGACTAAAAGTCTGGCTAAGGGGAAACATTTGGAGGCAAAAGTAATTCACTCCTGTGAAATAAGAGATAACGCTTATAGGAGAATGGGAGGTAAGGGGGCGTTCTTTTAGAACGCCCCCTATATTTTATTTAACGATGACTTTCTGGGTAGTGGAGAACCTTTTTGTGGTTAATCTGCAGAAGTAGACACCTGAAGGGAGATTATCCGTATGCCAT
>CAZWJY010000101.1:3329-6914 GCA_964634335.1 uncultured bacterium | reverse complement strand
TTTCATTCTACTCTCCCATAAGTGGTATCTTTTATTTCACAGGGGCTCGCAATGACAGGGAGAAGAAGGGTTGACATCATAATATCCTGAGTTATATTTAAATATGAAAGAAGAGACAAAGGTTGTGCATGGTAAGGGTCTACCAGAGGAGGAAAAGACCAGGGCTCTCTCTATCCCCATATATCAGACAGCGGTCTTTACCTTTGAAAGTGCTGAGCAGGGTGCCAGGTTATTCGCAGGTGAAGAGGGCTACATCTACACAAGACTGGGTAATCCTACAATTAGAGCCTTTGAAGAGAAGCTCGCTTTCTTAGAAGGGGGAGAGGATGGGGCAGCTTTTGCTTCTGGAATGGCAGCCATATCCAGTCTCCTTCTAACTTTACTAAAAACAGATGATGAGCTTATCGCCTCCTCTCCTATCTATGGATGCACCTTCTCTCTACTTACTGACCTCATCCCCAAATGGGGGATAAAGGTAAAATGGGTAGAAGCTAAGGAGTTTATCTCTAAGGCAGAACCTCTTATAACTCCCAAGACAAAGCTTCTCTTTATAGAGTCTCCCACAAATCCTACCTTAGACCTTGTAGACATAAGAGGGGCAGCAGAACTGGCTCACAAATCAGGAATCCCTTTAGCCATAGACAATACCTTTGCTACCTTCTATTGTCAGAGACCCCTTGAGCTTGGAGCAGATATAGTAGTATACAGTGCCACAAAGTTTATCTGTGGACATGGGGATACAGTGGGAGGAGTAGTAATTGGAAGAAAGGAATTCATAAAAGAGGTGAAGGACTATGTAATGAGGGATATAGGAGGGATAATTTCACCTTTTAACGCCTGGCTCCTTTTAAGGGGAATAAAGACTATCGCAGTAAGGATGGAACGCCATTGTGAGAATGCTCAAAAGGTAGCTGAATTTCTTGACAATCATCCAAAGGTTGAAAGGGTCTTCTATCCAGGATTGAGTTCTCATCCTCAGTATCGGTTAGCCAAATCTCAGATGAAGAGCCCTGGAGCAATGCTTGCCTTTGAGCTTAAGGGTGGAAGGGAGGCAGGAAGGAAGATGATGAACAGTCTCAAACTCTGTGTAGTGGCTGTATCCTTAGGTGATACAGCCACTCTGATAGAACACCCTGCCTCTATGACCCATTCTACATATAGTAAGGAGGAGCTTAAGGAGTTTGGTATTTCTGAAGGATTAGTGAGAATGTCTATAGGGATTGAGAATCACGAGGATATTATTGATGACCTATCCCAGGCATTGGATAGGGTCTAAAAAGGAGGCTCTATGAAGAGGATAATACCCATTCTCTTGCTCATCCCTTTCTCCATAGGGATGGCAAAAGAGGCAAAACTACCAGCAAAACCTGAAAAGGTTGAACTCGCTCTCTCTGTAAAGGAGAAGAAAGTGGAAATAACAGGGAGAGAAAAAGCAGTAGTAAAGACAAATAAGGGGACATTTATAATAAAACTCTTTCCAGACGATGCACCAAGGACTGTGGAGAACTTTGTCCGTTTAGCCGAGGCAGGCTTCTATGATGGTCTATACTTCCATAGGTATGTCCCAGATTTTGTAATTCAGGGAGGAGACCCTCTGGGCAATGGAACAGGGAATTGTGGCTGGACAGTTCCTGCGGAGTTTGAAAATCAGAAGCATACCCATATAGAAGGAGCGGTAGGTCTTGCCAGGGGAGATGACCCAAATTCTGGTAGCTGCCAGTTCTATATTACCCTATCCCCACAGCATGGGTTGGATGGAAATTACACAGTGTTTGGAAAGGTAATCAAAGGTATGGATGTGGTTCACAGTTTAAGAAGAGGGGATAAGATAATAAAGATTACTATTATTAGAAAAGAGGAGGAGAAATGAATCTATATAAAATCATAACCCTTATCATTCTCTCCCTTCTGGTATGTGGACCAAAGAAGTCAGAGGAAGTGGAGGGGGAAGAGAAGAAGGCAGAAATGCCTCCCCCACCTCTGCAACCCGGGAAGATTAAAATAGGACTTTCGGTTAAGGATAAGAAGGTAGTTCTGACAGGTAAGGAGAAGGCAGTAATAGAGACAAACAAAGGGACCTTTGTAATTAAATTCTTTCCAGAGGATGCACCAAATACGGTCAAGAATTTTATAAGACTTGCTGAGGCAGGTTTTTATGATGGGCTATACTTCCATAGGTATGAGCCAGACTTTGTTATTCAGGGAGGAGACCCGCTTGGTAATGGGAGTGGGGATGCTGGATATAAAATAAAGGCAGAATTCAATAAAAGGAAGCACCTTACAGGGACAGTGGGGATGGCTCGTGGTGAAGACCCCAATTCTGCCAGTTGCCAGTTCTATATCACCCTCTCCCCCCAGCCTCATCTCGATGGTAAATATACAGTCTTTGGAAGAGTAGTGAAAGGGATGGATGTGGTGAGGAAATTGAGAGCAGGAGACTGGATGAAGAAGGTAAGGATTGTAAGAGAGTGAGAAAACAGAGTCTACCCTTGACAAAAATAGACTTTTACCTATAATTCAATTATGAAGAAACCCTCTCAGGCGAAGAGTCCAGACCTCCTTAATCAGGTATATAAAAGGTCTAATAAGGTAGTGGCTCGCAGAATTGAGGATGAGTATATCTTAGTCCCTATTGAGGAGGGGGTAGGAGATACAGACGCTATCTATACTCTAAATGAGGTCGGGGCAGAAATTTGGGAGAGGTTGGATGGAAAGAGGAGTTTAAAGGATATAGCCAGGGATTTATTAAGAGAATACAAGGTGGATAAAGAAGAATTGGAGAAGGATATAGAAGGATTTATAAAGACTTTGGAAAAGATAAGGGTAGTAAAATCCTCAAAAAGGAGGAAAAGGTGAACCTATTATTGGTATTTGCATTGATGACTGCCCAGACAAAGAGGTGCAGACTGACTGGGTAGGTGGACCAGGAGTCTTAGGTCCTGTGCCCCATTGGGGTAATGCCTTTTATAAATCTTACAATGTCACCTTCAATATAGAATTACAGCTCAATCCTATAGCCATCTCTGTTGATTACAGTGATTGGGTAAGACACGATATAGATGTGGACAGTGATATAAAACATCACAACTCCATATATCCTGCAGATTTCGATGGTGATGAGGATTTAGACCTGGCTGGCTTTGTAGGTAAATCCGGGGAGATAAGGATTTACAGAAATCATAAGGTAGAGACAGGAACTCCAAGCTTTTCTCTACAGACTACTCTCACCGGCATAGACCCTGCTGGAGGGACAGGATATATTGACCAGTGGGGTATTATATGGTGTGGTGATTTGGATGGGGATGGAGATGCAGATATTGTAGTTCCTGGTGATGGGCTCTGGTGTTTGAGAACACAGGAGGATTCAACTTTACCCTTCACTCTATATCCGCTGCCACTGGCTATACATACAGGTCTTGCACTGCCGGAGATATTGATAATGATGGAGATATGGACATCATAGCAGCAGGTAATTTTACAACCACTGACCTTTACAGGAACAACAACGGGACATTCCAGCTTGAGACCATAGATAATGACTGGGCATGGTGGAGGTTAGACCTTGGGGACCTTAATAATGATGGT
>CAZWJY010000101.1:806-3229 GCA_964634335.1 uncultured bacterium | reverse complement strand
TTAATAATGATGGTAAACAGGATATAATGGTTGCTATGTATTATCAATGGATTAGGTGGTATGAGAATGATGGAACAGGGATAAATTATACTATGCATACTGTAAGTTCAAATCCTGTTGGTTATGCCGATGCTGCGAAAGCTGTGGACCTTGATATGGATGGTAAAGCTGATGTGGTCTCCTGTTACACAAAGGTGGGTTTCTTTAAACAGATATCATCGGATAACTTTGCAGAGTATGTGGTTGAACCGTCCTATAATAATGCCCATTGGCTAACGACTGCAAATCTTGACTATGCCCCTTGTCAGGGTGATGTTGATATGGATATACTTGCCTCTGGAGAGGGGATGTTTACCTGGTGGGAGAATCGTATGGCAAAGAAATTCATCAGTGATGCATATCTTATCTCTTCAATTCTGGATGCCGGTGATTCTGCTACCTGGCAGTGGTTTGGCTGGGAGGTCTGCAAGCCCCAAGGCACCACCATCAACTTCTTTATAAGGACAGGGAAGACTGCCTCTGAAATTCAATCCAATCCCTGGCAGGGTCCAATTCCAGCCCAGGTTGGACAGCCAAAGGATAGTGTGGACATTTCTGCCCTTGTTACGCAGGGTGTGCGCTACTTCCAGTATAAAATAGAGATGGGTGGTGGAGATGCTTGCCCGGCAGTTTATGAAGTCTGGGTTAAGTTTTTAGCAGAGTTCAGAAAGGATATCGGTATAGCTGAGATTATCACACCTGATAAGTGCTTAGAGCCTGTCCCAATCCGCCCCTGTATCTCTATTGAAAATCTGGGAACAGCAATAGTAACCACCTCTGTCTATTGTTTCATAAAAGAAGAAGATACCGGTAAAGAAGTATTTGAGGATGAGGCTGAAGTGACTGTGAATCCTAATGAAAGGGAGCCTGTCTGCTTTGGAGAGTTCACACCTGACACCGGAAAAACTTATATCTTCCATTTTGAAGTCCCCTTAGATGGGGATTTTAATCCAAAAAACAATGAAGTTGAGAAAACCTTTGGACCCTGTCAGTGCCCTCACGATTTAGCTACTATAAGGATTATCTATCCAGATACCTCTAACCCCTGGGTTCCGGGACATACAGATATAAGACCAAAAGCCTGGTATTATAATGCAGGGACTCTCCCTGAGGATAATTACTATCTCTGTGTTGCGATTCTTGACCCTGATGGGAATATAGTGTATGCGGATAGTGTTAGTTCAGATTCACTCGGAACCTTCCAGCCCAATGATACTATGAAGATAGAGGAAGGGTTTAAAGAATGGCATACTCCTGATACATCTACTCAGACACCCTCCTATACTATGGTCTTCTTTACTCTGTTACTACCAGAGGACTGCTATCATAAGAATGATACTATGCGCATTCCATTCCGTGTAGGAATAGAAGAGACACCAGTTATACCAGAGACTTTCTCCTTTAAAGTAAAAGGTCCCACTCCTTCTACTCATACTACCACTATTTCCTACTCCTTACCAGAGCCGACCAGGGTTCATTTAAAGGTCTATGATGTCACGGGAAAGGTGGTAAATAACCTGGTTAATAAGGTTCAATCTATGGGTAATTACTCCCTTATCTGGGACGGAAGTGATAAGGATGGAAAGAGAGTGCCGGGCGGAATCTACTTCATCTCCTTAGAGACAGAAGAATACAGAGCAACAAGGAAGGTAGTCCTGTTAACGAGATGAGTGCTATTATGGGGTGCATCAACTATGTTGATGTTTGCATAAAAGCCTTGACAAAGGTAATCCCTTTACTATAATGCTAATATGATGAAAAGAGATTTCTCTCCCCCGGTAGAGAAGAGAGGAAAAAACTTGAAGGGGAGAAACCATTTCATTTCCTCCCCGTCTTATGTTTGTGTAAAATGTCATTGCGAGGAGCCCACTGCAAGTGGACGACGAAACAATCCCTTCACTCAAGGAAGAGAGAATAAAGGAAAGAGATGCCTGTAGAATGTGCTGAGTATCTCTCAGAGGTAAATATCTCAAAATGGAAGATTGGCTATGAGAAATGGAAGAAGAGGGTGCCTTTGTCCGGCTCAATAGAGCTGACTGAGAGGTGTAATAATAACTGCATCCATTGCTTTATAAATAAGAAAGCTGAGGACAAGGAGGCTAAAAGGAGGGAGTTATCCTTAGAAGAGATAAAATCCATTATAGACCAGATTGTTGATGCTGGATGTCTATGGCTACTTTTAACAGGTGGTGAGCCTCTCTTAAGAGAGGACTTTTTAGAAATCTATGGCTATGCGAAAAGGAAGGGATTGCTCCTCCAACTGTTTACTAATGGCACTCTTATTACTCCCAAAATTGCTGATTATCTAAAAAGGTATCCCCCCCGCAGAGTAGAAATCACTATCTATGGAGCAACAAAGAAGACTTTTGAGAAAGTGACAAGGA
>CAZWJY010000101.1:0-796 GCA_964634335.1 uncultured bacterium | reverse complement strand
CATCTCAGAGGAATTCATCTCCTTTTAGAAAAGGGTGTTCCCCTATCTCTAAAGACTATGGTTTTAGTTCAGAATGTAGATGAGCTTGAGGATATGGAAAGATTCTCCCAATCCTTAGGGCTGGATGACTTCAGATTTGACCCTGTAATAAACTTGAGGATAGATGGAAGGGAAGGTCCTGAGTCTACAAGACTCCCGCCAGAAAAGGTAGTGGAACTGGATATGAAATTTCCAAAGAGGATGAGGGAATGGAAGAAGTTTACGGATAAGTTCTACGGAGTTCCTAATACAGATAGGCTCTTTATATGTGGGGCAGGGCTCAACTCTTTCCATATCAATGCCTATGGAGAGCTCTCTTTGTGTATAATGAGCAGGTATCCTACCTATGACTTAAGACAGGGAAGTTTTAGAGAAGCCTGGGAAGAGTTTATTCCCAGTGTTCGGGCATTAAAGCCAGGCAAAGAGTATAAATGTGCACATTGTCCACTCATCTCTCTTTGTGGACAATGTCCAGGTTGGTCTTATTTAGAAACAGGGAAGTTAGACCAGCCTGTTGAATATCTTTGCAAAATAGCCCATCTAAGGGCAGAGGCTTTAGGATTAGAAAGGAGGAGAAATGCTAAAAAAGAAGCTGTATAAAAGACCAAAGGTTAAGAAGATAACCTTGAAGAGTGGAGAGCGAGTATTGGGAGCATGTAAGGATATAGGTACTGCGGGCCCTAATCCGGGTGGTGTTTGCAATAAACCTGATTTTTGTGTAGCTATATCAGCCGGATAATTTAGAGAAGGATAAAAT
>CAZWJY010000100.1:0-7073 GCA_964634335.1 uncultured bacterium | reverse complement strand
TGGTAGCTACCCCTTCATCTCCTTGACTTATTTATCTCAGTTTATGAGAATTAACCAGGGGATTCTATTTCTTACCAAATCTTTTGCTCTCCATCCAGATATAAACAGGGTATATTTCGTTTACAAACCTATATGCCCCCCTGCCTCTCTCTATGTCAGGTTCAATCACTCCCAGCCCCTTAATTCTTCTCAAAAAGTTATCAAATATCTTCTTTTCATTTGCATTGAGCTTTACCTCCACTTCTCTTTTCTTAAAACTACGGGAGAGGGGTGCCTTCCCCAATTTTCTTAAAATCGATCTATACCGCTCACTCCTAATCGCTTTATAGACTTTTGGTTCAAGATACTTCTCTCCTATCTTTTCCGCTGCTGTTAATATACCTCGACTTGCATCCCTTTCATCTACTATTCCATCAGTATCCTTCCAGAAGGTAGCATCCCCTATCTCATGCATAAAGATGGGAAGTCCACTTGAAAAATGGACCATAAGCTTCATAGCATCTGGTTCAACTCTCATACCAGCCTTTTCAAAAGCCTTTGATAGAAACTCCTTTACTTCTTCATCGGATAGTCTCTTAATCTCTATTGGTCTAAATATTCTCATAAGAGAGGGTTGAAGTTGAGAGAGGATAGCCCTTTTTTCCGGAAGTCCTATTAGCATAATGAAGACAGGAAAATCCTTATAATGGGTTGCCACCTCATCCACAAAGCTCTTATACCAATTCGCAAACTCCGGTTCTTGAACCAGTCCATTGATATCATCCAGGGCAATAAATAATCCCCTCTTCTGGTCTTTCAATCTTTTCAGTAGATTATTAAGAGCCTCAGGAAATTTCCTCACCAATTCCTTCAAATCTTCCTCAGGTGGGGCAAAAGTGACCGATATCCCAAAGAGACCCACCTCTCTTATATGTTTCCCAAAGAATTGAGCAATCTCATTAAACCATATCTCTCCTTTTGTTCCCTTCAACAACTGTTCAAAGATATGATGGACCATCCCTTCTAATGTGGAGACCCTACCCAAGAAGACATGAATGCCAAGCATATTCTTCTGAGTGCTAACAAGATATCGGAGGAAGGAAGCCAAGGAGCTCTTCCCTATCCCTCTATCCCCTGCCAGGAAGACATTCTCCTGTTTTCCAGAACAAGCCTGTCCAATATATCTGATTAGCTCTCTTATCTGTTCTGCCCTTCCTACAAAGAGTTCAACAGGCACAGGACTGCCTGGGGTAAATGGACTGCTCTCTTTGTTATTCATAGGTTAAACCCCTCTCTATCCATTCCACCACCTCTTCAATTATTTCCAACCCTTCATCTGCTTCAGATTTTGTGAGAATAAGAGGAGGGGAGAGCCTTATGGAGTTAAAGCCACAGCCCAAGATAATCAATCCCCTTTTGAAGGCTTCCCCCATAAAGACCTCTTTTATGTTCTTCCCATCTCTGGTGACTCTATCAGGAAACCTCTCCTTTGTTCTCTTGTCCTTAACCAGTTCTATCCCCAGCATTAACCCTAACCCTCTCACATCTCCAATAATCCTATGTTTATCCTTTATCTCAAGCAGCCTCTGCTTCATATATTCCCCTACTTCTCTTGCATTATCCACAAGACCGTTTTTTAATAGCTCCAGAGTCTTTATACCTGCTCTGCAGACAACAGGGTTTCCACCAAAAGTGCTTCCATGGGAGCCAGGGGGCCAGGCTCTATCACCATCCATATACTCTGCCCTCCCGATAGTGACGCCCATAGGTAATCCAGAAGCTACAGCTTTGGCAGTGCAGAGGATATCAGGTTCAACTCCCCAGTGCTCTAAAGCAAACATCTTCCCTGTCCTGCCAAGTCCTGACTGAATCTCATCTGCGACATATAGAATTCCATACTTCCTGGTTATTGCTTTTAGAAGGGGATGGAACTCCTTTGGAGGAACTATATATCCCCCTTCTCCCTGGATGGGTTCAACAAATATGGCTGCCACATCCTCTGGGTCTAAAAGCTGTTTGAATATGACCTCTGTAAGATACCTGACACATCTTAAGAGGGGAATCCCTTCAAACTCCCCTTTTATACATTTTGGGTATTCTAAATTGAAGGGGCAGTTATAGCAGTATGGATAGGGGATATGGATTACCTCAGGGATTAGGGGAAAGAATCCTGACCTCTGAACCTTCTTGCTCCCTGATAGGGACATACCCACAAAGGTTCTTCCATGAAAGGCTCCCAGGAAAGAGATGACAATTGGTCTTTTAGTATAGTATCTTGCCACCTTAAACGCAGCCTCTAAGGACTCTGCACCGGAATTGGCAAAGTAGAGTTTCTTAGGAAATTCTCCAGGGGTTATCTCTAAGAGTTTTTCAGCGAGTTCTACCTGAGGGAGGTAGTAGAAATCGCTTCCAGAGATATGGATGAGCCTTCTTAACTGCTCCTCTACAGCCTTTATAACCTCAGGGTGGCAGTGCCCTGTGGCACAGACTGCAAAACCTGCACCAAAATCTAAGAACTCCTTACCATCAACATCCCATATCCTTACACCCTTTGCCCTCTCCACTACTAATGGAATCTCCCTTGTGCGGGTATGGGCACCAAACATTACCCTCTTATCCCTCTCTATTATTCTTTTTGATAGCTCTCCTATCTCTGGTGAGATATAGTCTATCATATCTTCTCCTTTCATGGTATAAGCCTGAATCTATCTCTGGGAAAGAGGCACGCCTCCCTTATATTCTTTAGACCCAAGATTTTCTGGGTAAGCCTCTCAGCACCTATGGCAAGTCCTCCATGTGGAGGCATCCCGTATTTGAATATCTCCAAGTAGAACTCAAACTCTCTGGGGTCCATTCCAAATTTTCTGATATTTTTACAGAGCATATCGTAGTTATGAATCCTCTGGCTCCCTGTGGTCACCTCCATCCCTTTATACAGGAGGTCAAAACTCTCTGTGAACTTAGGGTCTTCTGAGGGCATAGTATAGAAGGGTCTTGAGGATGCAGGGAAATGGGTAACAAATACAAAGTCTGAGTTTAAATGCTCACACAGAAGTCTCTCAGCCTCAGGGTCTAAATCATCTCTAAGCTCTTTCCCTTTCAATATCTCCTTTACCTCTGAGAATCTAACCCTGGGAATCTTTTCAATCTTCGGGAGTTCTACTTTATAGAAGGAGAGTTCATCCTTGCATCTCTTCTTCAAATTCTCAAAGATAGACCTCAAAAGTCTCTCCTCAAGCCTCATCACATCCTCCACAGAATCGATAAATCCCATCTCAAAGTCAAGGCTTAGGTATTCATTCAAGTGTCTTGATGTAGCGTGGTCCTCTGCCCTATAGACAAAGCCTATCTCAAATACCCTCTCATAACCTGCACCCACAAGCATCTGTTTATAGAACTGGGGGCTCTGGGCTAAATACGCCTTCTTTTCAAAGTATTGAACAGGGAATAGAGCAGTCCCCCCTTCTGTTCCTGAGGCAACGATCTTTGGGGTATGGACCTCAAGGAAATCCTCCCCCCTCATAAAATCTGCAAAGCTCCTTATAATTTCTGCCTGAATCCTGAATACCCTTCCAATCTCAGGGTTTCTAAGACTGAAGGCACGGTGGTTTAAGAGCATATCGAGCTTAAGGTTCAACTTCTTCAGGCTGCGATTCACCTCAAAGGGGATAGGTTCTCTCGGGCTCTCCATCACTTTGATACTCTTTATCTTCACCTCTCTACCCCCGGGTGCCTGGGGTTCAAGTTTTGGAATTCCCTCAACCTCTACCACTGCCTCCTTCACCACACCTGAGAGGTCAACCGAACTATCTGCAATCAACTGAACAGTTCCTCTCCTATCCCTCAGAATTACAAAGGTAATCTTACCGAGCTTTCTAATCTGGTGGACCCATCCCTTAAGCAGAATCTCTTTACCGATATATCTCTCTACTTCAGAGGAGAGGACTCTTTCCATCTTTCAAATCTACCCGATTTATAGGATATGTCAACCTCCTTGTGATTGCAACATCCTTATATCGTTTTTCCTGTGGAGCGATAGGAGAGTAAAAAGGCTTCGTATCTTTTTACACCTTAAAAATAAAAACTACCTCTCTTTGACTCTTTCTATTAGCTTTCTATACTCCTCTGTATATTCTGGTCTCTCTATATCTACCAATACTCCCCTTACAATCTTATCCTTTAAATCCTCAGGTTTTAGTTTCTTTGCCATCTCTACAGTCACGGTATTCTCTTTAAACCACCTGAACATATCCACAGCACTCCCCATCTTATTCCTCCTCCCATAGGAGATAGGACAGGGGGTTAATACCTCTATCACTGAGAACCCTTTCTTCTTTATCCCCTGCATAATCAGTTTCTCTAAATGGGTAGCATGATAGACAGTCCCTCTTGCCACAAAGCTCGCCCCTGCCCCTATTGCTACTCCACATACATCAAAAGGGGGGTCAACAGCCCCATAGGGTGCAGTGGATGCCTTCTTCCCCCTTGGTGTAGTAGGAGATACCTGTCCACCTGTCATTCCATAGATGTAGTTATTATAGACGATGCAGGTGATATCGATATTCCTCCTTGCAGAGTGGATGAAATGGTTTCCTCCAATGGCTGCTATATCTCCATCCCCTGCAGGCACAATCACTGTAAGCTCAGGGTTTGCAAGCTTCACCCCTGTAGCAAAGGCAAGCGCCCTTCCATGGGTAGTATGAAGGGTATTGCAATCCATATAACCAGGAGTCCTTGAGGAACAACCTATCCCTGAGACTATTACCACCTTATTCTTATCGAGCCCGAGTTTATGGATAGCCCTTATCATAGCCTTTAGAATTACCCCATTCCCACACCCCGGGCACCAGACATGGGGGAACTTGTCCATCCTTAGATAATTCTCATAAGGAAACATTATTTAAGCTCCTTGATTCTATCCATAATCTCATCAGGGGTGATGATTTCACCGTTCACCTTGGTTAGAGAGAATACATCGCACCTTTCTCCAACTATCCTCTCCACCTCATAGACATACTGACCCATATTCATCTCAGGAACCAAAATATATTTCACCTTCTCTGCATACCTTCTAATCTCTTCATCAGGGGATGGCCAGAGGGTTATAGGTCTTAACAATCCTATCCTCTTCCCTTCCTTTCTTAGAATCTTTATCGCATGGCGCGCACTCCTGGCAGTAGTGCCGTAGGCTAATATCAGAATCTCTGCATCCTGTGTAAACTCTGTCTCCATCTCAACTATCTCTTTTTTATGTCGCTCTATCTTCTGATTCATCCTCCTATGAAGCTGGTCTATTAGAACAGGGTCATTTGTTGGGAATCCTGTCTTGTCATGGTGGAGCCCTGTAACATTGAATCTGTATCCCTCTCCAAAGTTTGCCAGGGGAGGAATATCATAGGATGGGTCATAGGGGTAATACTTATCAGGAGGAACCTTAGGCTTCTCCCTATTTACTATTTCAATCTCTCCTGGTTCAGGAAACACTACCTTTTCAGAGAGGTGACCCACAGACTCCTCCATAAGGACCACCACAGGGTTTCTGAACTTCTCTGAGAGGTTGAATGCCTTTACTGTATGGAAGAACGCCTCCCTAACAGTTGAGGGTGAAAGGACGATTATGGGATGGTCTCCATGGGTCCCCCACCTCGCCTGCATTACATCTCCCTGGGATGGGAAGGTGGGAAGTCCTGTAGATGGTCCTCCCCTCTGAACATCCACCACCACACAGGGAACCTCTGCCATACAGGCATAACCCAGATTCTCCTGTTTTAAAGAGAACCCAGGTCCTGATGTAGCGGTCATAGACTTTGCACCCGCCAGGGATGCACCTACGACGGCTCCCATAGATGCTATCTCATCCTCCATCTGGATGAATACCCCTCCTCTCTTGGGAAGCTCTAAGGATAGATACTCGGCAATCTCAGAGGCTGGGGTTATGGGATAACCTGCAAAGAACTTAAGCCCTGCAGCTAAGGCCCCTTCTGCACAGGCTTCGTCCCCTGATATGAACTCTACCCTCATTTCTCTATGGATATGGCAAAGTCAGGGCATAAAAGCTCACAGATAAGACAACCGGTGCAGGCATCAGGGTTCTCTACCACTACCTTAAAATTATCATCCAGAGCCAAGACCTTCTTAGGACAGAAGGCTATACATATCTCACAACCCTTACAGAATCTGGGGTTTATGGTAATTTTTATCCCGGAAGAGGTAGTAATGGTATTCACTTGAGTCTTTCTTTTAATAGGGAAGCCACCTCACTCGGTTCATAACTTACGCTAACCCCTGCACTTAGAAAAGCCTCAATCTTCTCCTTTGCTGTTCCTGTTCCCCCAGATATTATGGCTCCTGCATGACCCATCCTCTTTCCTGGTGGTGCAGTCTGACCTGCAATGAACCCCACAACAGGTTTTTTAATATTCTCCTTTATATAATTGGAGGCATCCTCCTCATCTGTTCCCCCAATCTCACCTACAAGCACAATCGCCTCTGTCTCTGGGTCCTCCTCAAAGAGCTTGAGGCAGTCTATGAATCTTGTTCCAATTATAGGGTCTCCACCTATCCCTATGCAGGTAGACTCCCCAAGCCCTGCCCTGGTTATATGGCTCACAATCTCATAGGTTAAGGTCCCTGACCTTGATACAACACCAACAGGACCCTTTTTAAAGATTGTGGCAGGTAGGATACCGATTTTACACTCCTCAGGGGAGATGATTCCAGGACAGTTTGGTCCAATAATCCTTGTAGGTTTCCCCTTCAAATAGTGCATAATCCTTAGCATCTCAAGGGCAGGGATCCCTTCTGTTATGCATACCACAAGGTCCAGCTCTGCATCTATGGCTTCATAAAGGGCATCAGGTGCAAACTTAGCCGGGACAAAGATGACTGAGGCATTAGCCTGGGTTGCCTCCTTTGCCTCCTTCACTGTATTGAAGACAGGAAGCCCTTCAACCTCAGTCCCTCCCTTACCAGGGGTAACACCACCCACTACCTTTGTTCCATAATTCAACATCTGGCGGGTATGGAATGCACCATCCCTTCCGGTTATACCCTGGACAATAACCCTTGTATCCCTATTAACCAGGATAGCCATC
>CAZWJY010000099.1:0-7086 GCA_964634335.1 uncultured bacterium | reverse complement strand
TTCCTTGACACATAGGAGAAATCCTGTAAGTTGATTATAGTGAAAGAGGAAGTATTGAGAGCCTTGAGAGGGATTGTAGGAGAGGAGAATATGGTTATGGGTAGGGACTCCTTAGAACCCTATTCTCACGATGAGACGCCCGGTCTTAAAATCTTTCCAGAGGTAGTAGTAAAGCCAGAGACCAGGGAAGAGGTCTTAGAGATTTTAAGGCTTGCACATAAGGAGAAGGTTCCTGTGACTCCAAGAGGAGGAGGGACAGGACTTGCAGGAGGAGCGGTTCCCCTCTCAGATGGGATAGTCCTCTCTATGGAGAGAATGGATAGGATAAAGGAGATAGATAGAGAGAATAGAATGGCAGTAGTAGAGCCAGGTGTAATAACAGAAGATTTGAGTAAAAAGGTGGAGGAGTATGGACTCTTCTATCCTCCAGACCCTGCATCCCTTGACTCCTGCACCCTTGGTGGAAATATTGCTACAGGGGCTGGAGGGGCAAGGACAGTAAAGTATGGAACCACAAGGAATTATGTGTATGGTCTTGAGGTTGTGCTCCCAAAGGGTGAACTCTTAAGACTTGGAGGAAAATTCTTAAAGAATGCCACAGGCTATAGCCTTCTCCATCTTTTTATAGGTTCAGAGGGGACATTGGGAGTCTTTACAGAGGCGATTCTCAGACTTCTACCTAAACCTGAGTATAAGGTGGACCTCCTAATCCCTTATAAAAGATTAGAGGATGCAGTCAGAACAGCCCTTAGACTCCCCTTGACCCCTACCACCTTAGAGTTTATGGAGAGAGATGCGATAAAGGCAGCAGAGAAATTCTTAGAGAAGAGACTACCCTTCAGTGATGCTGAAGTCCATCTCCTATTAGAATTTGATGGTGAAAAGGAGGAGCTGGAGAAGGTGTATGAGAGGGTAGGGGAGATTGCCTTAGAGGATGGAGCTGTAGATGTATTTGTCGCTGATAATAGACCCTCCCAGGAGAGGATATGGGAGGGGAGGAGAGCTATATCCAGAGGTTTAAAAGCGATGGGGAAGGTGGCATCTCAGGATGTTGTGGTCCCCAAGAGCAGGATACCAGAGTTTATTGATAGATTGAGAAGAGTTAGAGAAAAATATAGGATGAAGGTAGTCTGCTTTGGACACCTTGGCGATGGGAATGTCCATGTCAACCTGATAAAGGAAAGGGAAGAGGCTCTCAACTTGGTGCCTACTATTTTGAAAGAGATTTTTCAAACGGTTGTAGATTTGGGAGGGATAATCTCCGGAGAGCATGGGATAGGTCTTGTAAAGAAGCCCTATCTTAAAATGGCTCTTTCATCTCCTTATATCCAGCTTATGAGAGGGATAAAGAGAGTTTTTGACCCCAATAATATTCTAAACCCAGGGAAGATCTTCGATGTTTATACATCTTAAGTTGACATCCTTATAGATTGAGATAAGATATGGTATGAAGAACATTAGAAATATAGGTCTTGCAGCACACATAGATGCAGGGAAGACTACTACTACAGAGAGGATTCTCTATTATACAGGAAGGATTCACAGGATGGGAGAAGTGGATGAGGGTTCTGCTACTATGGACTGGATGGACCAGGAGAAGGAGAGAGGGATTACTATTACTTCTGCCACTACTACCTGCTATTGGAAAAACCATCGGATAAATATTATAGATACTCCAGGGCATGTCGATTTTACTATAGAGGTGGAGAGGGCTCTTAAGGTATTGGACGGGGTGATAGTCATATTCTGTGGAGTGGGTGGAGTGGAACCTCAGTCTGAAAATATATGGCATCAGGCAGATAGATACAGAATCCCAAGGATAGGTTTCGTCAATAAACTGGATAGGCTTGGTGCAGATTTTAATAGGGTGATTAAACAGATGGAAGAGAAACTTACCCTTGTCCCCATCCCTATCCAGCTCCCCTTAGGTATAGAAGAGAATTTTAAGGGAGTTATTGATATTATTGAGGAGAAGGGGTATATATGGAAAGAGGAATCCTTAGGGGCAGAATATGAAGTTATCGATATCCCTCAAGAGTTTGAAAAGGAGGTGAGAAGGTATAGAGAGAGGATGATAGAGAGACTTTGTGATTATGATGAGGGACTTCTGGATAAATACTTGAAGGGTATAAACCCTTCCATAGAAGAGATAAAGAGGGTATTACGCAGAGCCACCATAGAAGTGAAGATAGTTCCTGTCCTCTGTGGAGCAGCCTTGAAGAATAAGGGGATTCAGAAACTCTTAGACGGGGTGGTAGATTTCCTTCCGTCTCCTATAGACCTCCCTCCTATAAAAGGGACAAACCCTTTAACCGGTAAATCAGAAGAGAGGAGACCAGAACCTGATGGTCCCTTATCTGCTCTTATCTTTAAAATTTTAAATGACCCCCATATGGGACTCCTATCTTATATAAGGGTCTATTCTGGAGAGTTAAAAGTCAGGAGTAATGTTTTAGTCGTTCCTACTATGGAGAAAGTGAGGATTACAAAGCTCCTCTTAATGCATGCCAATAGAAAGAAGCCTGTAAATACTCTCTCAGCAGGTGAGATTGGAGTGGCAGTGGGACTTAAGGGTGTAAAGACTGGATATACCTTAGCATCTGAAGATTACCCCATAGCCTTTGAACCTATGGAGTTCCCAGAACCTGTGGTCTTTATTGCAGTGGAGCCCAGGACAAAGGTTGATGAGGAGAAATTGTCTCACTCTTTAAAGACTCTCTCCATTGAGGACCCTACCTTTAAAGTGAAGCAGGACCCTGAAACTCTCCAGACTATCATATCAGGAATGGGAGAACTCCATTTAGAGGTACTTATAGAGAGGCTGAAAAGGGAGTATGGGCTCTCCTGTAGAGTGAGTAAACCCCAGGTCTCTTATAGAGAGACAATAACTGAAGATGCAATAGCAGAAGGGAGATTCTTTAAAATGATTAGCGGTAGGAACCATTTTGGGGTTGTGAGTTTAGAGGTGAAGCCCAGGGAGAGAGGAGTGAAGGTAGTCAATAGAGTTGGAAAGGAGAAGATCCCACCCCAATTCATACCTGCCATAGAAGAAGGGATAAGGGAGAGCTGTAGCTCTGGGATTCTTGCTGGCTATCCCATAACAAATATATTAGTGAAGATTGTAGATGGCTGTTATAATGAGACAGAATCCTCAGAGTTTGCCTTCAGGATGGCTGCACTAAGTAGTTTTAGGGAGGCATTCTTAAAGGCAAAACCTACCCTCTTAGAGCCTATAATGTCTATAGAGATAGTAACCCCTGAGGAATACTTAGGGGGAGTTATAGGAGACCTCACAATAAGGAGAGGAAAGATTGAAAGGGTGGAGAATGTAAAGGGGAGCAGAATTATCTTTGCTAATGTCCCTTTATCCAAAACCTTTGGGTATGCTACAGCCTTGAGGTCTCTAACCCAAGGCAGAGCCTATTACTCTATGCAGTTCTCCCATTACCAGCCCCTCCCTCAGGAGGAGCTTGAGAGTATCCTGAACCCTTAACCTCTCTACCTAAAATCAAAGCCCTCTTGATAAACCTCAGAGACTTTTCTAATAAGGGTCTGTTCTCCTTTTTAAATCCCCAGACATTCACACCAGAAGGGTGGGGGAGAGCCACTGCCTCACAATCTCTTCCAAAGAGGTCTATCTTGAGTCTCCTCCCTACAACTTCCTTGAGTCTCACATCCCCTAAGAATCTCTCTATAGCGAGCTTTCCTACCAAAATTAAGAACTCTGGTAAGATAAGACCTGCTTCCTTTCTCAAATAGGGTTCGCATCTCTTAAGTTCCTCTGGGCTCGGCTTCCTATCCCCTCTCCTATCCCCTTTCCCAGGATAGCATTTCATTACTGCGGTGATATATGCTTCCTTTCTGAAATCCTCTTCCTCTATTCCTACTGACTTCAACCATTTAAAGAGATTCCTCCCTGCTTTCCCACTGAAGGGATGAGAGGATATAAGTTCATAAGTCCCTGGTGCCTGACCTATTACCATTATTCTATTCTCTAAATTACCCTCAAATACAGGATGACTACCTTCAGGTAGGTCGCACTTCTTGCATCTTTTGATAGTCTCTACAAGCTTTTTGAAACTCTCCTCCCTTGAATACTCACAACCACAGTATACCTGACGGTATAAACCGAGTTCCTTTGATAGCTCCACACTCTTCTTAAAACCATCCCTCTTTTTAAAATCCTCTTTTAAGAATTTTATTCCATATCTCTTTCCAATCTCCTCTCCTATCTTATGTATAACCCCTGCAGGTTTATGTGGACTTATGGTGAGGGTAGTGGTAAAGCTGTCAAACCCCATCTCCTTTCCAAACTCTGCTGTCTTTTCGAGTCTTATCCTGTAGCACACCTCACATCTCCTACCCCCCTCTGGTTCTCCTTCTAACCCCTTAGTCTCTCTAAACCAATCTTCGGTATTATATCTCCCCTCATAAAGTTTAAACCCCCACTCTTTAGCCAGTCTCCTTGTCTCTTCCAATCTCTTCTTGTATTCCCTTTCTGGATGGATATTCGGGTTATAGAAGTATCCTGAGACATTATATCTCTCTTTTAAGACAAGGAAGCTATGAGTTGCATCAGGGGCACAACATATATGTAATAGAACCTTAGAATCCACGGTGAAGACCTATCCTTTTAGCAAAGTCTACAACCTCCTTATATTCCTCGGTTGTTATTCTCCTTGAGAGTTCAGGATAAGAGAAGGCTTTATAGGATGGGTAATACTGGTCCATTATATTGACATAGGAATTCTTGGATAGTTTTTCGGCAATAAATTTCAGTATCTCAAAAGAGCCTGCAAGTCTATTAGGAAGGATGAGATGACGGATGAGTAATCCTCTCTTGGCTATTCCCCCTTCTATCACAAGGTCTCCTACTTGGCGATGCATCTCTAATAGAGCCTTCTTATTTACCTCCCAGTAATTCGGTGCCTGGGAGTATTTTAGGGCATTGTCATTGGAATATTTCGCATCAGGCATATAGATATCCACAACCCCTTCGAGGAGTCTTAGGGTTTCGATAGATTCGTATCCCCCTGAGTTATAGACTATGGGAATCTTCAGTCCTCTCCTTCTGGCGATTAACAGGGCTTCTAAGATTTGGGGGACTATATGGGTAGGGGTAACAAGATTTATATTATGGCACCCTACCCCTTGAAGATAGAGCATAAGCTCTGCAATCTCCTCTGATTTCAGAATCTTCCCTTCACCCAGCTGGCTTATAGAATAGTTCTGACAGAAACAGCAGTGGAGGTTACAATAACTGAAGAATATGGTGCCTGAACCATACCTTCCTACAAGTTCTGGTTCCTCACCAAAATGGGGAGAAGCCTGGGATACAACTGCCCATCTTCCTGTCTTACATTCCCCCTTCTCATCCTTTAGCCTATTTACTCTGCACTCCCTTGGGCATAATCTACACTCTTTTAATATCCATAGAGCCTGCTCTATCTTTTCTTTTAGGTCAACCATACTCAAATCCTCTTATATTGGTAGAGTTGAGAATTTTCCTTCTGCGGTGTTCCTGAGCTATACTAAATTACCTTCTACTCCTCTTTCTCTTTTCTTGGTCTTCCTCTCCTTTTCCTTTTAGGTTTTTCCTCTTCCTTCTTTTCTTCTTCTTTCTTTTCCTCAGGTTTTCCCTCTTCCAACTTCTCCTCTTCCTTCACTTCCAGGAGATTCCTGTCATCCTTTTTCTTCACCAGCACGGTATAGATACAGGTCTGTCCTGCAAACCAGATAGCCCCAGCATAGGAGATGACAAAGAGGATGATTATATAAAGACCAATTCCAAAGAGGAAGGAACCGATATCTTGAGCCCAATTGCTATGCATATAATAAGAGGGCTCAAGGGTGCTGCCCATCCCTAAGATATTCAGCACCTTTTCCAGCCCCTGTCTTATTATTGAGGGACACCATTCAGGAGGGTTTATACTCACATAATAGAGCCCATTATGGAGGAGGGTTTCAATCTTTCCACCCATAAATACCCTTACCACATTTACCCCTATCCTCACTGCTCCAAGAGAAGCAAGGGCAAGGATAAAGCTCATAACTTTTGCCAGAATAGTGAGAATGAATCCATACCAGATTAACCTATGGGGCTGGTCATTTACTAAGGAGAATACCTCAAAAAGGGTATCAAAGGTGTCAGACTTTGTAGTCCCTACTACTGCTGGACCTATCACAAGAGTAAAGAGGAAGACTATCAGTAGATAGACTATGAAGAGGGAGACGGCAAAGGCAGGGATAGCCATAATCCCTACAAAGAGGTCTCCGAAATAAGGGATCCTTCCTATGAGACTTAGGATGAGACCCATAACTACAAGGAAGATTATGAAGAGGATAACAAGCCCAGGGCTTGCAAAGGCTGCCTTCCCTTTGTCCTTTGCAAATTTCCATGCCTCCTTTACTTCATAAAACTCATCACCCTTCAGCTGTTCATAGGTTATCTTAGAGATAGCGGTTCCAGTCACAAGCATTACCACGAAGAACCATACAACACCTACAGCCCATACAACCCATCCATACCAGGGGAGAGTGGTGGGGAGGGAGAGGATACGGTGGGTGAGCCATATCTCATCCAGGTGCCATCCTGCTAAGAGATAGGCGACATAGGTAAGGATTGCGTATCCACCAGCTCCTACCGCAAAGCCTACAGCATGGACCCATATCTTCTTTACTGAGAATCCTAAGCGGATTGCTCGGAATACATCCTTTACATTAAAATGGAGCTGTGTCATTAAAACCCCCTTTCTATCATTTCCTTCCTACCTTTATAAAAAGCTGCCAGAACTTAATAAGTAGGATAAAAAGAGCTATGAGCAGACCTATCCAGACCCATCTGAAAGGAGCAGGGTAGTTCCTCTTCTTAAAGAGTCTGCGGCGGAAGTAAATCATAGAATAATTTAAGGGATAATTACAATTTGTCAACCCCTTTGTAAGATAATTAGATACTCACTCAAACTCTCTCATTGTGAGCCCGCCCTCTACGCTCCTCGCAATGACTAAGGAAGCGGAGCGTTTGGGGAACGAAATGTGGGTAGGTTAAAATACTTAGGGTTGACTCCTTCTATATTTTCTGTATCA